>NZ_JANGFQ010000069.1:0-7826 GCF_024707025.1 Candidatus Culexarchaeum yellowstonense | reverse complement strand
CCAATATTAACTCCTCAAGCAAATGTGGGAAAACCTCTGAATCGATTAAAGCTATATTCTCAGATTCAAATTTATGCTTATGTTTAAGCCTCCCTTTAAGGTCAAGGTAGTTTTTGAGAAAACCATTGTGAACGGATACAACCTTGAACTTTCCTAAACACTCAGCAATATATGGTTGCGTACACTCCTTAAATGGAATGGTATGCGTGAAAACTTGGGAAGCTCTCCTCACATGACCAAGAATAACCCTAGAAAAATTAATTTTCCAACTATCATAAATAATCCTCCTCAAATCATCCGCTGGGGAAGCTCCTATACCACCAACCTTCTCCATTAAAACCCTAATGCCATCATAAACCATTAATCCAGCGCCATGACCTCCAATAGGACTGGGCTCTATTGGGAGCTGCTCAACCTCCAAAGCCTTAAGAATATCAAGGCATGAATCTAAACTAAACTGAATGGAACCAACGTAACCAATAATCCCACACATAAAACATCAAGAACCATGTATATTCATAGGGGTAATATTAATTTAATTGAAACTCAATGGGCATCCTAATCAGAAATTAACGAGAAGAATAGTAGTGAAACAAGGGATATCAGAATTCCAATTAAGGACATTGAAATTACACGCCCAACAATTGAAACGACAATTTCATTAGCTATAAAGTTCGACTCCCACAAAATCAACGGATAACTCAATGTGAAACTTGAAAGGATCATGCTTAAAAACCATGCGAAAACCAGTAACATAATCCTATTCTTAAGCTGGGAAGGTCTACCTATTAAAGCATAAGACGAAGAGGAAACTAATACTAGAATAAACCATTGAAGTTCATTGCCCCAATAAATGGAAACTATAGTTGCACCAGTAAATATGATGGTTAAAGATGTTAAGAGCAAAATGATAGATATCTTCATTCAAAGAACATTTAAGACTAGATTTACACATAAACTTATTGATCAAACAATGGGAATTAAAAGAAAGGTATCCTTAGCCATCCTAACATTATTAACATTATACTCAACATATATGACGTTAGCATCAGCAGATCTAGTGAATAAAACATATCTCATTGGAAAATTATTCAAAGTGGAAGTATCCGAAGTCACCATAAACATAACTAGCGAAAATGAAGCAACAGCGGTGATAAATTACACGTTAATGAATCCTATAAACATAAATGTAAGGATAATGAGTATACAAGTCATTCTATATTCAGATAATATGTACATATGGAACATAATGGAAAACTACTATGCGCAAGAATTCACATTAAAATCAACAAAGATAAATAAAATGTTATCATTCAACATCCCAAAAGAAAGGGTTCAATACATACAATCTGGGAGGGAATTAAGAATTAAAATTTATGTTGTATGTGAAATTATGGAACCAATACCCAGAAGAACAATACTTGAATTTACAAGAACAATAAAGCCGACAATACACAAATTATAATAACACTTATATACAAAAATTAAAAAATATTGATTAATTGAGGATTATGGAAATTGAAGAATTAAATATACAAATAATGCTACTATTGCTGATAATTGCATTAAACCCAATGATAACAGTGTACGCACATAATTATCAACCATTAATTAAGGAAGCCGTCGAATATGATTATAAGGGTCCAAGGTGTGATGAACTATACATAGTGGTCATAGCTACCCCTGAAGCTCAAATGTTAGCGTTAAAGAAGGGGGAGATAGATGTTTTAGGTTGGCCTGGAGTTCAACCATTACAAGTAGCAGAAGTAATGGCAGATCCAAAGCTTCACGTAATAACAAGTGAAGTAACCGAATACTATCCACTGGTGTTTAACGTTAGGAAGTACCCATTCAATATAACTGATTTCAGAAGAGCGATAGCATATTGTATTGATAGGAAGAAGATCGTTGAAATACTGCTACTGGGTTATGGTAGGGTTGCAACTAGCTGTATACCAAAAGCTCATGGTATATGGCACAACCCGAATGTAACACAATACGAATACAACCCAGCAAAAGCCGCTGAAATTCTAGATAGATTGGGATTTATAGATACTGATAAGGATGGTATAAGGAATGATCCTAAAACTGGTAGAAATCTACCAGACATGTATATAATGATACCATCATACGATCCAATAAGAATTAGAATGGCTCAATTAATAAGTGGATGGGCTGCTGAAGTTGGTTTACCAATAAAGGCTGCACCGACAGAACATGGAACCATGATAGATAAGGTAGTGGGTGAACATGACTTTGATATGTGTTGTTGGACTTATGGTTGGTATCCTCCATGGGATCCAATATCACTACTATACCATTCATCGCAAGATGTTCCGTGGGGTTGGAATGATCCTGGAATTAGGAATTCAACGTGGGATGCATTGATAGATGAAATATTGAGTACACCGAGTATGGATGAATTGAAGAAGTATATTTGGAAATTCCAAGAATGGCACATGCAATTAATACCAGACTTCCCACTATTCGAAAGACTAATGATAGATGCATACAGAACAGATAAAACTGAAGGATGGCTTCCAATGCTTGGAGCTGGAATACTGAACTTCTGGTCTTACATGAATGTACATGAGAAGGGGAAGCTCTTCGGAGGGAAGATAAAGTATCCAGTTCAAAGGGAGACTAAAACTTTAAACCCATGTAAAGTGACATCAGGCTGGGATTATGAGGTCATAGACAAAGTGTATTATACATTGATGAAGCGTGATTTAAGCAACAATTATATTCCATGGATGGCTAGATCGTGGGATGTTAAGGTATTTCCGGAGAATAAGACTCAGATAATAACATTCTATTTGTATGAGAATATAACTTGGCATGATGGTAAACCATTAACTGGAGAAGACGTTAAATTCACAATAGAATACTACAGAGATTACCAGATTCCACCATACCTACCATATGTTTCATCAGTGTATAAGGTTGAAGTTCCAAGTAAGTATACTGTGAAGATTTATTTGAATAACACTTCAGTTATAGCATTATATAATATTGGTACAATGCTATACATATTGCCGAAACACTTGTGGTATAATGTGACTAACCCAATGGAATATGAACCAAAAGTACCCATAGGTTCTGGACCATTCAAATTCGTTGAATGGGTTAAGGGAGAGTATGTTAAGCTCGTCTATAATGACAAATACTTTAGATTACCAAAGGAGAGGATTATAGTGCCATTTGAATTGTCGAATTTGAGGATTACACCATCGAAAGCTTATGTTGGAGATATAGTGTCTGTAACTGTGACTATTAAGAATAAGGGGTATATTGAAAGATCTCAAGAGATACAGTTTAAAGTTGCAGGTAAGGTTGAAGATAAGAAGACTATTACATTGGCTCCAGGCCAATCAATAGACATAACATTCACAACAACGAAGGATAAAGCTGGAGAATATACGATTGAAGTTGATGGATTAAGTGGGAAAGTTACATTTGAAGAGAGGCCTGCAGTACTACCAGCATACCAAACAATAGCAGGAACAATAATTGCAATAGCCATTGTTGCAGCGGTAGTATATTACGTAGCCAGAAAGAGAAGTAAATGAAAAAATAAATATCAAAATCCATTTACCTTTTTTAGTGATTATAAATGTCGGAATTTAAAGGTTACATCGTTAGAAGGACTGTTTATGCAATAATAACTTTATTCTTAACGATAACGATAAACTTCTTCATATTTAGAGTGATGCCGGGAGATCCTGTTTCAATAATGGTTTCAGAAAGAATACTAAAACCATCGGTGGTTGAAGAAGTTAGAGCAATGTTTGGATTGAATTTACCATTATGGCAACAGTACATTCTATACATAAGGAATCTGCTTATTGGATATTTTGGATATTCATTTCATTGGAAGGAACCCGTAATAAATGTTATAATGGAGAGGATGCCTAACACAATACTACTCATGGGCGTATCAACCATACTCTCAGTGATCATTGGAATAGTTCTCGGAGTTCTAGCTGCATGGAAGAGGGGGACTAAGGTGGATGTAACAATACTTACAAGCTCACTAATGTTCTATTCACTACCAGTATTTTGGATTGGGATGATGCTATTAATGCTATTTGGATACTATCTTGGAATTTTCCCAATAGCTGGAACTATGAGTAGACCTCCACCAGAAGGATTCTTCGAGAGGATACTGGATTTACTTCACCACATGACATTGCCAACCATAACCCTCACACTGATATCCTATGGCGAATACACCCTCCTAATGAGGGGGACACTATTGGACGTTTTAACACAAGACTACATAGTTACCGCAAGGGCTAAAGGGCTTTCTGAAAGGAGGGTTCTAGTTAAACATGCCATGAGAAATGCACTACTACCAACAGTCACAGCAGTGGCAATAAGCCTTGGATTCATAGTTAGTGGAGCAACGCTAACTGAAACTGTATTTTCATGGAATGGTGTTGGAAGATTAATATATGATGCGATGATGATGAGAGATTATCCAGTACTTCAAGGTGCATTCCTAATAATATCGATATCAGTTATACTGGCAAATTATGTGGCAGACATAGTGTATGGGATACTGGATCCAAGAATTAGATATGGAGGGCAAGGAGCATGAGCCTCTCTAGACTAATGGAGGATTACATGAAAAGCTTAAGGGAGTTTGCAAACATATTCTTCAAAAACAAATTTGGAGTAGTAGGGGTTGCAATTCTATCAGTATTCATATTTATGGCTATATTTGCACCACAAATATCCCCATACAATCCAATGGATGTAAAATCAATTGGAATTGGGAAACCATTCTCGCCACCAGCATGGATAAAGATATTCAATAAAGATATACCAGATGACTCAGTATTTGGAATACTGGGTACAGATGAACTTGGAAGAGACATATTCAGCCAAATAGTCTATGGATCTAGAATATCATTACTAGTTGGATTTGCAGCATCATTTACAGCAGTATTCATTGGAACAATAATAGGGTTGGTGGCTGGATACTATGGTGGAATAATAGATGAGGTATTAATGAGGTTTGCAGATATCCTACTCATAATACCAGGGCTACCATTAATGATAGTATTAGCGGCAATACTTGGATCGAGTATTAGAAACATAATTCTAGTCATAGGGATAACGAGTTGGCCATCCATAGCAAGGATAATAAGATCACAAGTGTTGACTGTGAAGGAGATGAAGTTCGTGGAATTTGCTAGGGCAGCTGGTTGTGGAGACAACTACATAATATTCAAACATATACTTCCAAATGTCATGCCACTAGTATATGTTAATGCAGCAATAAATATAGCCAATGCAATACTAATAGAAGCTGGATTAAGCTTCTTAGGATTGGGGGATCCAAACAACATTAGTTGGGGTATGATGTTATTCTTCGCAGAACAATATCAAGCACTACTTAGATTGGCATGGTGGTACATATTCCCACCTGGAATATGCATATTATTGGTGGTATTATCCTTCATATTCATTGGACATGCATTAGATGAAATATTAAATCCAAGATTGAGGTTGAGGAGGTAAAAATGCCACTACTACAAGTTAGAAATCTGAAAACATACTACCAAACAGCGAGGGGATATGTGAAGGCAGTTGATGGAGTAAACTTCCAAATAGGTGAGGGAGAAGTTTTCGGACTTGCAGGGGAATCCGGATGCGGGAAAACCACAGTTGCACTATCAATAATAAGACTACTACCACCAGGGGGTAGGATAATTGATGGGGAAATAATGTTCAATGATAAAAACATATTAGCGATGAGCGAAGAGGATATTAGGAAGATTAGATGGAAGAAGATTGCAATAGTATTTCAGGGGGCTATGAATGCATTAAATCCAGTAATGAAGGTTGGAGATCAAATAGTGGAAGCAATAACCACACATGAAGATGTAAGTAAGGAAGAGGCTTGGAGGAGAGCTGAAAAGTTGTTGGAGATGGTGGGCATAGAACCATCAAGAGCAAAAGATTACCCACATGAATTTAGTGGTGGAATGAAGCAGAGAGTTATGATAGCAATGGCATTAGCATGCAACCCACAATTACTAATAGCAGATGAACCTGCAACAGCACTGGACGTTATAGTTCAAGCACAAATACTAAAATTGATGAGAGACCTCCAAAGGAAGATGAATCTATCCATGATGCTAATAACCCACGACCTATCAATAATAGCTGAAACATGCAATAAAGTGGCAATAATGTATGCTGGGAAGATCGTGGAATATGCAGATACTAAGAGAATATTCAGAGAGCCACAACACCCATACACAAGGGGGCTTATAGGTGCATTCCCAAGTATAAAGGGGCCGAGGAGAAAGCTCATATCAATACCTGGAACACCACCAGACCTACTAAACCCACCAAGTGGATGCAGATTCCACCCAAGATGCCCATACACCAATAATAAATGTAAAAGCATAGAACCTGAAATCAAAGATCTTGGCGGAGGACACTACGTTGCATGCCACATGCCGTGGTGATTATCATGGCTGATGAAATCCTCAAAGTCATAAACTTGAAGAAGTACTTCACACTCAGAAGAGGACTATTAACTTCACTAATAAAACGTGAACAACCAACAGTTAAAGCTGTGGATGGAGTAAGCTTTGAAGTTAAGAGGGGGGAGATATTTGGACTTGCAGGGGAATCCGGATGCGGGAAAACCACAACTGGCAGATGCATACTCAGGTTAATTGAGCCGACAAGCGGCAAAATAATATTTGATGGAAGAGACATAACAAGTCTAAGTCAAGGGGAATTGAAACCATTAAGGAAGGATATGCAAATAATATTCCAAGACCCATACGAAGCATTAAACCCAAGAATGAAGATACACGACATAATTGCAGAACCATTACGAATACAGAAGGTATGTAAAAGTAGGAGGGAAGAGGAGGAAATGGTTATGAAAATGTTAGAAGAAGTGGAATTAACACCACCAGAGGAATTCATAGATAGACTTCCACATGAATTGAGTGGTGGACAAAGACAGAGAGTTGCAGTTGCAAGAGCATTCATATTAAAACCGAAACTCATAGTTGCAGATGAACCAGTATCAATGCTAGACATATCGATTAGAAGTGAAGTTTTAAATGTCATGTTAAGGGAGAGGGATACATATGGAACATCAATAATATTCATAACACATGACCTATCATTAGCCAGACATCTATGTGAAAGGATAGCCATAATGTACCTTGGAAAGATAGTTGAAATGGGAAGTGTGGAAACAATACTCAGAGAACCAAAACATCCATACACACAAGCATTGGTAGCAGCAGTCCCAGTACCAGACCCAGATCATAAAAGGGAAGTCATACCAATAAAGGGGGAAGTTCCAAGCGCCTTAAATCCTCCCAGCGGATGTAGATTCCACCCAAGATGCCCATACGCAAAGGAAATATGTGGAAGAATTGAACCAGAGATGATGACCTTAGAAGATGGCAGAATAGTTGCATGCCACCTATACACCACCAAATGAGTCAACGAATACATAGAATTTAAATCTCTTTAACTTTAGGTTCACTTATCAAAACATTAAGTAATATGGCTGATGCAAGGAATAGGATCATGCTCAAGATAAATGGTGATTGTGGAGAAAGATACTCATATAAGTAGCCTCCAAAAAAGCTTCCAATAGACATCAAAATATATTCAAATAAACTTAACAAACTGGCAATCCTACCTCTAAAAGCCTTAGGAGTTATATCAGCAAACATAGCATCACTTGAAACCAGCAATATGGAATCGAAGATAGCCCAAAAAATGAAGAGCAATATGAGCACATTGAAATTTGAATATAGGAATATGGGAAGTGCAATAGC
>NZ_JANGFQ010000068.1:0-7881 GCF_024707025.1 Candidatus Culexarchaeum yellowstonense | reverse complement strand
TGCTAAGATGGGTTCTAGTACTGCTACTTCTGGTTTGAGTCTTGAGTTGAAGTTGCATACTTCTGGTGGTAAGGAGTATCCGAAGATATTGACTTTGCCATAGATGTTTGGGGCTTTACCCATAATAAATCACTTCTCCTTTTTTGTGTGGGGTGGTTGCTTTGAATATTGGTAGGTTTAAGTTTAGTGGTGTCTTTTCTGGATTTAAGCGTAGATTATCCAGCATTTCTCCTGTTAGGGATGTTATGGTTTATCCTTTACCTGAGGATTCCCATGTTTTGAGGGATTATTGGGTTTGTGAGCCTTATGCTAAGGTTGTGGTGGCTGAGGATGTTTCTGGTGAGGTTAAGTATTATGCTTTGGAGGAGCCTTTAACCTTCCTTGAGAGGGGGATTCTTGATAGGATTATCTCATTTATTGTTAGGGAGAGGGATCCCCCTAGGGGTGATGTTGATAGGGTGAAGTTTGTTGTTTCTGAGGCTGAGGCTTTGATGTCTAGGTATAGGAGGCTTCGCCCCCCATCTGAAGATTCTAAGCGTAAAATTCTTTATTATGTTGCTAGGGAGCTTGCAGGGTTTGGTGTTATTCATCCTTTGATGTTGGATCCCAATATTGAGGATATATCTTGTAATGGTGTTGGCGTCCCTATTTATGTTTATCATAGGGATTTTGAGAGTTTGCCCACTAATATTGTTTTCTTGGATGAGGATGCTCTTGATGATTTCATAATTAGGCTTTCCCATCTTGCTGGTAAGCATGTTTCCAGTGCTAATCCAGTTGTTGATGCCACTCTTCCAGGTAAGCATAGGCTTGCAGCAACCTTTATGCGTGAGGTATCCAATTTTGGTAGTTCCTTCTGTATTAGGAAGTTTAGGGAGAATCCATTTTCCATTGTGGAATTGATTTCCATGGGTACTGTTAATGAGTGGATTGCAGCTTATCTTTGGCTTGTTGTTGAGAATAAGATGAGTGTTATGGTTCTTGGGGGTACTGGTGCTGGTAAGACCACTATGCTCAATGCCATTTTAAGTCTTGTTAGACCTGAACTTAAGCTGGTTACTGTGGAGGAGACTGCTGAGATAAATATTCCACATGAGAATTGGGTTTCCTTTGTTAGTAGGGAGGAGCTTGAGTTTTCCGGTGTTAAGGCTAGGTCTATACGTTTATTTGATTTGGTTAAGACTTCACTTAGGTATAGGCCTGACTATCTTATTGTGGGTGAGATTAGGGGTGAGGAGGCTTATGTATTGTTTCAAGCTTTGGCTACTGGTCATGGTGGTATGTCCACTATGCATGCTGATAGTTTGGATTATGCTGTTAAGAGGCTTACCTCTCCCCCAATGAATATCTCTAAAGTTTACCTTCCACTTATGAATGTTTGGCTTCACATTGAACGTATGACTGATGTTAAGATTGGTGGTCATAAGAGTGTGAGGAGGGTTAGGTCTATTTGGGAGTTGAATTCTGATGGTGAGGAGGTTGTGGTGGCTGAGTGGGTTCCTGAAGGCTTCTTCAACGTTAATTTCGAGGATAGCTTCATTCTTGGTAGGATAAGTCGTAAAACAGGGTTTTCCATGGATGAATTGATCTCCGAGATTGATGTTAGGGCAAGATATTTGAGGGATCTTTTGGGTAGGGGTGTTCTTTCACATAAGAGTGTTGCAGAGGCTATTCGCAATTACTATAAGTCTTATGTTGGGGG
Source organism: Candidatus Culexarchaeum yellowstonense (assembly GCF_024707025.1). Taxonomy (NCBI): domain Archaea; kingdom Thermoproteati; phylum Candidatus Culexarchaeota; class Candidatus Culexarchaeia; order Candidatus Culexarchaeles; family Candidatus Culexarchaeaceae; genus Candidatus Culexarchaeum; species Candidatus Culexarchaeum yellowstonense. The sequence continues at coordinate 6,179 of NZ_JANGFQ010000068.1, read as the reverse complement.
CTTACATCTTTTGAAGGCTGAATCCAAGGGTGGGGGTGGGATTTAAGTGGATTTTAAGAGTTTCTGCTATGATCATTTTGGGTTTATTGGTGATAGGATTGCATCTGCATTTCCTTGGCTTGATAAATGGATTGAGGTTTCAGGTTTCAAGATTCACCCGTCAGTTTATGCTTCAATAATATTTTTTGCATCAATCCTATCCTTATCAGCATCAATTCCATTTATCCTACTAATTTTTGTTGCAGTTTCAGGTATTGATCTTCCACAATATATTATGCGTTTTCTTTACCCATTATCCTTCCTCCCAATACCATTAATAATATCCTTCACCCTTCTACCATTAATTGTATTCATATTTGGTTTAATTCTACCAATAATAACTTCTAAGAATAGGGTTTATGATTTTGAACTTGAATTGCCCTACGTCTCAGCATATTTAACGGTCATAGTCTCTAGTGGTTTGCCTTTGTATAATGGTCTTAAGAGGCTTATTGGATCTAAAATTTTCCATAGGACTAGTATGTATGTTAATAGGATTGAAGTTTCATCTATGGTTGGAAGTGACACCCCCATATTTATTGTTGAGGATTTTGCTGGTAAGCTTAATGTTAAGGGGTTTAAGGAGCTTATTTCAGGTTATGTTTCCACCTTAAGGAGTGGTGGCGATGTTGCCAATTATGTTTATCGTAGAACTGAAATGCTTTTCCAAGAGATGCTTTCTAGGGTTAAATCTGTTGCTGAGAGGCTTGGAATTCTAATGGAGGCTCTCATCACGGTTGTATGTCTTGGTGGTATTGGATTATACCTCTTCTTCATAGCCTCAGTATCCATGAGTGACGTTATGGGGATGCCTGCTATTAGTGGTGAAACCTTCTTCCTCTTCTCCTTCATTTTGCTCCCCCTCATAAACGTCATATTCATATACTTGGCAGATTCCAGTCAGATAAGTTATCCTGAGAAGGTTTTGAAGAGATATATCCCCTTCATAGCCTCCCTCCCAATACTCCTGCTATCCCTCTCCCTAATAATTCTCCCATACGTCTTCAATATGCCTATAATTGAACCACTAATCCCAATAGTGAAGTTTGTTGAGTGGTTTGCTGAATCTAGGGCTGGAAATATTGGTTTTACCCCAGCAATAATGTTATGCCTATCTCTAATTGTAGTCAGCATTCCAGGGGCAATATATGACCTCTATCTTTCTAGGGTGGAGACTTCCTACGAGTCTGGATTGGCAAGTTTCCTTAGAGATCTTGTTGAAACTAGGAAGAGTGGTTTACCCCCTGAGAAGTGTTTAGTTATGCTTTCATATAGGAGGTATGGGAGGCTTAATAGGATTTTGGATAGGGTTAGGAGGGGGATTGTTTGGGGGCTCCCCCTACGTAAGGTTTTTGATGAGATTTGCGCCAGTTTAGATGATTGGCTTGTATCCGTTAATCTATTCCTATTAGTTGATACCATAGAGATTGGTGGGGGGTCTGTGGAAACCCTTGAGTCTATGGCTAGGTTTTCTGAAACTTCACTTTTAATTGAGAGTGAGAAGCGTTCTCTATTGAAGCCGCTGATGCTTGTCCCATATTTTGGCGCTATATTGTTGATATTGGTTGGTTTAACCTTCTTATCCTTCATGAATGGTATGATGGCTGTTGCTGGAACTTCCCTCCCCATGGTTTCAATGATCAAAATACTCATGACGCCAATACCCTTACAAACATATACTCTTGGTTTAGCTGCTGGGAAGATTGGTGGTGGTAGGGTTTCTGGAGGGTTCATACACGCCATACTCTTAACTCTAGTGGATCTACTTGCAATCCTATTCTCCTCCTCAATTAATTTGAGTAGTATTCTGATGGGGGGTTGAGGGATTTGAAGGCGCATTTTGGGAGTAATGTTTCTGAGGGGGTTTCTGAGGTTATTGGAAATCTGGTTATCGCTTCAACCATAATCTTAATCACCATAATCTCCACCAGCGTGGCTATGAATTTTATGGAGATTCAAGCTGCTCAAGCTGAATTTGAGGGTATTAAGGATTCTATGCTAATATTAGCTGATATTATTGAGGAGGTTGGTAGTAGAGTTTATTCTTCCGGTTATGTGAAGTTTAATTGTAGGTATGGGCGAGTTGATTTCCTCAAAGATGATACCCATATTGAGGTTTTCTTAAACTCCTCTAAGATTGTTGATGTTTATACTTCAAGTTTGAGGTATACTTGTGGTGTTAGGTTTTCTGTGTCTGAGGAGTATGTTAGGGGTGAAGGTTCCGGCATATTTATGGATGAATTCTCCCATCTTGTAACTGTTAAATTGGCTTCCACATCTGGTTTTCCATCCATAATACTCCGTGGTGGTTGTGTTAGGGTTGTGGATAAGGGTGAATTGTATTTGAGGAGTAGGGGGTTTAACGTCACTGTTTATGAGCTTGTTTTGGTTAGGGTTAAAGTTGGCTTAACCGTGGGTTCTGACAGTATTAATGTTAAGGCTTATGGTAAGGGGGTAACATTAAACACATTATTCATTGAAAAGCCATCTAGCATTGAATTATTCATTGATGGTTTGAAGGTGGATTGTAAAAGCATAACTGCTCCAGCAGTATTGAATGTTGCTATTGTGGAGGTGGAAATATCAACAGTCTAGTTGTGGGGTGATTGTAATGTCGTCTGCTGTTATGCATGTAATCTCCTTCTCCTCCCTACTAATATTGATATTCATCTCCATTGGTTTTGCTCAGAATATGCAGTTAATTAGCCTTAGGGATACTGCAAGGATACTTGCATCTGAAATATCGCATAGAATTGCCATGGATATATCGAATCTTATTAGTGTTGCTTCAAGTACGGGTTCTGAGCATATGATTATGGTTAAGGGATTGAATATTCCATCAAATATTCTTGGTAAAAGTTATACCATTAGCTTAACTGCTTCTGGTAAATTCTATTATGTTGAGGTTGATATTATTGGTTGGAGTTGGTTTAACTCCTCTTCCATGATTCCAATACAGACATCTTCATGTAAAGTGGTTTTTGAGTTTGGTAGTGGAATTTTGAATTTTAATGGTGTTAAGATATACTATTCCCCGAAGGTTCTTTGTGGTGCTAAGGATTTGGTTGTATGGGTTGTTAAGGATGGAGGGGTTGTTAAGGTTGGTTTGGGGGTGATGGGGGGTTGAATGAGTGGATGGAATACGTGTTTTCCGCTCTAATAATTGTTTTACTTGTATCTTCAACATTAACATACTTCATTCCAGTATCATTGAATAGGGCTACATATCTATCTGAGGGTCAGTTGCAGATTGAAGCTGAGAAGATCATGAATCAATTGCTTTTAAATACAGGGGATCCTCCAGATTGGGGTGTCTCGGCCACTTCAATAGATTCTTTGAAGAGTTTTGGTTTTGCACTTAAAGGTGCTAACCCATATAGTTTGGATATAAATAAGTTGGTGAGGGTTTTCGAGCCAAATTTAAGTGAATACACAAATCTTACAAGTATAGGTTTGAATGATATATTGAATGTTTTGGGTTTACGTGGGGTTTATGGTTTATCCATTAAGCTTACTCCAGTATTGAATGTTTCAATTCAGAAATCTTCAAGCTTCACCTATGAAGTTTATGTTAAAACCTATGATAATCTACCAGTAATTAATGCTAGGATTAGGGCAGTGCATGTAACTGTATATGTTAGTGGGAGTACTGAGATAACCTATTTGGAGGATGTTGTGGAAAACGTTTATACCGATTATAATGGGAAGGCTGTTTTGAATTTCACATCAGTGGATTCCAATGGTGCCATTGGAGGTTTCTTGGTGGTGTATGTTGACTTCTATGGCATGTCCACAGTATACAGTTCCTTTGAAGGTGAAACCAGTTTTGGGGTGATTATTGGGGATACTCTCTACGTTGGACATTTGGATGACGATTTCAATCCCCAAAACATAACCACCAAGAAGGGTAAGCCGAATAATCCTGGTGGTGGAGCTATACATCTATGTCCAGCAGCTTTAGCGGTTACGCCGAAGGCTTTAGAATTCACAGTACTCTTTGATGGTAAACTTCTACCCATAACACCTCAAGGTGGAGCTAGACCATACTATAAGTTTGAGCTTGATGGTTTAGATGATGATACGGTGGCATTGTTCTTTGTGGTTAAGAATATGGGTTCATATAAGCTCTGCGTGGCTAGAAGGTCTTATAATGGGGTTGAGATTGGATGGAATCAGGGGTATACTGGAGGGGTTGCGGCTAGGGGGGTGCATCTTAGGAGGATCGTATCTGTTTCCGGCTACCTATACTATTTTGATTTAATATTATGGCGGCTTGTGGAGGGTTGAATTTGAATTGCTCTGGGCAATTTAGAATTATCGAAGCCTTAATCACCGCGATTCTCGTGATAGGCTCCATGACCATCGCCATAAATATTCAGAGGATTCCAAGCTCTTGGATTATATATAGCCATGAGGAGCTTGATGATATGGCCTTCAATTTACTGGACGAAATATCTGTTCCAACAATCTCCAACATACTTTCAAATCAAACTGGTAAATGGGAATCCGATATCTCCCTACTACTTGGAACTCTACTGCCTAAAACAGTTTACTTTAACATGACCATATACGAGTTTACCCCAATAAATGAATCAACATTAGCCATGAGGATACTCAATCGTTTTGCAATAACCAATATTCCAGGAAACTTCGCTAGGGATATATCTGAATCCGGCTCTGCAGTTTATATTTTCACGTCAAGTAATGGTCGAATATACATGTTGGTGTTAACGTTAATTAGGGTTAAGGGGTGAATGTATTTGAATTCTAAGGGGGAGCTCCCCATAATAGTTGCAGTAATTTTAAGTGGCATAATAATACTTTCAGCTCTAACATCCTATAAAGTCTCAATATTCCCAAAAACAGTTGAGGATTCAGATTGGACGCATTTAATAATTAATGTTGATAAAGATTTCAAACGTATCCTTCAAGCTTCCTTGGCAAATTTCACAGCCAGCTACCTTAAAACTGGAGATCATGATAATTCTGAGGACAATGCGAAAATTAATATTGAAACATGGAAATTTGCATTCTCCTTAGCATATGCCCCACTAAGCTTGAAGATATCCATATCCCCATCCGGATCGTTAATCTCCCCTGCATCCACATATACACTCCAATTCAAATATGGAAGTTCAACCACATTTTACAATATCTACGTTTCAAGCTTCACTATAAAATGTGGTTCAATATTTAATTGCAGTTGGGATAAACCATACGGCATATCAGCCTCCCATGCATCAATATCCCTAGACATAATTGGAAGTAAAGTTTATGGCTGGAATAACTCCTACACCGCACTCCTATCACTCAACGTAACAAAGATAATCGTAGATGGAAACCTAAATGAAATGTCAATAACATTCATATTGAATAGTGAAATGGGCCCTGTAAACAATCTATCAACAAACAATTTAAACATAACCATTAATGGTATTCAAAGGAATGTTTGGAGCTTAACCTACTGTGGCATGGGCACATATAATGCCACCATAAGAAACCCTCCACTCCCACCATACACCATCCTCATTACCGTCACAGATTATAGGGGGATAATCGTTAGATCAAAAGTTACCGTTTAAACCCCGCTCAAAAATGACAATAGTTATATATTGGTGATGTATAATTGTTTTGGTGATATTTTGGCTAAGGATCCAGTTTGCGGTATGATGGTTGATGAAGGTAAAACTAAATTTAAACTGGATTACAATGGTAAAACATACTACTTCTGTAGCGCTATATGTATGGAGAAGTTTAAATCAAATCCAAAGAAGTATATTAAATGATGGGTTTGAAGGGGGCGTATGGTCGACTCATGATAGAGTCCAGTAAAGTTATGTATGCCATCGACCTATATAACAAGTTTAGAAGCCCTGAAGCTGTGGCATCACTAGTTAAAGTTGATGAAGAAACCATACAAATAAGCTTCAAAGGTAGCTTCTGCTTCACATGCGGATTAAATGAGTGGTTTGAAGATTTCAGACTATTATTGGAGGAAAATGGAATAAACTCCAAAATTTATAGTATAGAGCAAATTGATGCCGACGAATTCCTAGTAACATTTAGAATAAATGATGCTTAACCACTTTTATTCAAATATTTATCATGTATCCATGTGAATTACTACATTACTATTAAGC
>NZ_JANGFQ010000067.1:0-8087 GCF_024707025.1 Candidatus Culexarchaeum yellowstonense | reverse complement strand
ATACATTGTTAAGCTCAGTATTCATACGTCAAGGTGAAATTACAAATCTAATAGAGGAAGAGCCAAGTAAGAGGAAGGAGGTTATAGGTAGAATACTGGGATTGGATAGGTATGAGAAGGCATATGAAAAGATGCGTGAAATAATAAGTAAACTTAAAGATATAAAGAGTAGCTATCAAAATGAAGTTAACAAAATTAATGGATTAATAGAAGCTTTGAAAAAACAATTGGACAAATTGTCACAAGATATTGTAGCTCAACAAAATGAGCTTATGAAACTTAAAGAGGAGCTTAACTCTAAACTGGTGAAATTAAATTCAATACGAATAGAGAAGGAAATTCTGGATGGAATGAAGGAGGAATACGATAAACTATGTAAAAGAAAGGAGAGAATCGATGGGGATATGAGGTTCATCGAGAAGTCCATTAAAGAATTGAAGGATAAACAAACTGAATGTGCAAATGCTAAGAATATGATCGAAGTCTTGAAATATGAAATTTCCAAAATACCATTACTGGAAAGGTATATTGAGATCTACCATGAAATGGAGAAGTTGAATGTTGATATGATAAATTTGAATGAGGACATGAACAAATTGAAGGAATTGGAGGATTATGAGAAGCAATTGGCAGAAGTGCTCAGTAAAGTGTTAAAGTATTTGCCAGAACCATCCATGGAGGTTTTGAGGAGGGAAATTGAAACCCTCCAAAACTCTGAGAACATTATTCAAAATGAAATGAATGAGAGGCAACGTAAGAGGGGTGAATGGATTGGCAAGATAAATGAGTTGAAGAGACATATTGAGCACATAGAAGGACTAGACATATGCCCAGTATGTAAAACAAAATTGTCGCATACACATAAAGAGCGTGTTAAAACAGAGATATCTATGGAGATTCAAAAGTTTGAACTTGAATTAAAAGGACTCGAAGAGCAAGTACAATCACTATCAAAGAATCTTGAGGAAATTAGAAGCAAAATCAAAATTCTATCAGACATTACAAGTGAAGTGGGGTATATTGAAAATCTTAAAAAATTAATAAGTAAGGTTAGAAGTGACCTTACACGTTCAATTCCAGAAATAAGCAACCCAAACTTTAAGGTTGAAGATGCAAAATTAATTCTCACAAGTAAACTGGAAAATCTCAAATTAAAGTTAAATGCATATGAATCTGAATTAAACAATATAGTTAAAAGCCTTGGATATAAACCAAAAGATCCAAAAAATGAACTTGAATCCTTAAAAAATAAGCGTGATGAATACAATGATTTAAGGGTTAAAGCAGAGAGATATGATGAATATTTAAAGCAAATTGACAATTTAAATTCAGAATTGGAAAAACTTAAAAGTGAATATAGTACTGTGGAAAGTGAACTTAAAAATTTAGGTTATGATGCCAAGAAACACGAAGAAGTCAATCAAGAATTTCTAAAATTAACTGGTAAATATAATGAATTGAAGGGGAAAGCGGCTCAAATCGAGAATGACATAGAAAATTACAATAAAAAGCTAAATGGTTTGAAAAGTGAAATCGAAAAGTTGAGGAATGATCGTGAAAACATTAATGCAAAATTAGAGAGAATTGAATATGCATTAAAAGTAATTGAAATTATACGTGGGGTATTTTCGAAGGATGGAATTCAGAAGCTTATAAGGCAGAGGATTACACCATTAATTTCACAGTTGGCAACCAATTACATTGATCAATTCAATTTAGACATAACTGGTATATCTGTGGATGAGGATTTGGAGATTAAAGTTGCAAAGGGTGGAGATTTCATGCCACTACAATTATTGAGTGGAGGGGAGAAGGTTGCTGTGGCAATAGCTTTGAGACTTGCATTGGCTAGAGCATTGGCTGAACGTTTCTCAACAGTGATAATGGATGAACCCACAGTGCACCTCGATGAGGAGAGGAGGAGAGTATTGATAGATGTATTCAAAAACTTCAGAGAATCAGCAATAACACAGCAAATGATAATAATAACCCATGATAGAGAGCTTGAAGAAGTTGCTGACACAGTTTACCAAGTTAACAAAATCAGCGGAGTTTCGAAAGTTAGTGAAGTAAGGCTATAAACTTATAATGAAAAATTCAATACACATTCATTAACAACTCAATTTCACCAACACATTATTTACTCATCATTAGTTCACATGGTAATTATTCATTTAAAGCTCCTTTCATTATTTCAATATTTTGAATATGCATGCAGCCTTTGTTGCTTCCAAGACTTCCATTTTAACTTCAAGTAATGATTCCAAAAGTTCCTTCACAATTTCACCTGGTAGAACTGGATATGAAACTTCTATGGTTTCATTATCATGTAATGTGAATCTTCCAAGTCCATGTAATGTTAGTAATTCAAGTATTTTGGGTATGTGTTCTGGATTCCTTGGTGAGAGGCGGAAGAATCTTAGTCTAGGCTTTAAACATGAACTCATGGCTTCTATAGCTTCACTTCTAGATTTTTCAGGTATATATTTCATTAGTGATGAAAGTGCATCTGAAGGTATTAATGTGACTCTACATGGATGAATGTAGAACATCCCCTTATCAACATCCCATTCATCAATCGTGTAAATTGTAGCTAATTTTAAACAATAGTTGACGAATTCCTTCAAATGCCTGAATTTCCCCTTCTTAATTGATAAGTTAATGTATTCCATTATATCATCATCTAATTCAACAGTTGTTAATTTCCCCATAATCCACCTATATTGATTATATTTCATCTGCAATATTAACATTTTTGTGAATTATTATTCTGGAATATTCTGAAATAATAAGATTTATATATTCAAAATATTTCAGAATATTATGGGTGAATATTATGTTCGCAAAGCCCTTGGTTAACCCGTTATCATTGTTGGAGTATGAAGCTCCCAGTTTCGCAGTTTACTATTACTTGATAGTGTTCTCTCTCCTCCTAGTCTATATATTGTTATTGTGTGTTAATCACTATTCCCATTACACTTACTATGATGGTAATGGTGCTACTGAACTTTATGAGCATAGATTCTATACTCCCCCAAGTGCTCCTACGTTTTCATCATTCTTCCGTACATGGATCATTACTCCATCATTAAAACTTACATCTTCATATCTTAATTTTGGTTATCATGGTTTTAATCCAGTTCCAATGTTAACATTCTTCTTGCCACTAATTTTTGGTATTATGTTTGCGGATATAGGTCATGGTTTGATATTGATGGAATTCGGTTTACTTATGATGCTTTTCAATGGTAGGGTTAATGGTATGCTTAGCTACATTGTTGATAATGGTGGAGTTTTGTTTACATGTGGTTTATCTTCTACCATAATGGGGATGCTTTTTGGTGAATTCTTCGGTTATCACGTTAATATCTTACCAATCAAACTCTTCATCCCATTGGTTAATGTTACTTTGCCCTTCTCCTTTATGGATAATATTATGGCTGCGATTAAGTTGTGTATATTGATTGCCGCTATACATCTATCTTCTGGGATGTTTATTGACTTTGTGAATAAGGTTTGGAGTGGTGAGTATTTGAAGGCATTCACATTCTCATTTGCCAGATTATGGTTTTACATTGGATTTATAATTTCGATATTTATGAATAAGCTTGATATTCAAGCTTGGATTTATAATCCATTAACAACTTTTGGTGTGGTATTGCCTTTAATGGTTATGTGTGTTGGCGGTTTCCTTTCAGGTGATCCTGTTGATGGCTTCATAGGTACATTTGAAACTGCAATTGAATCCCTTAGCCATACGGTTTCATATCTTAGGATTCTCGCCCTTGCACTTGTACATTCACTGTTGAGTGGGATATTCATTGATTTATCTGGTGGGAATCCATTTGTATTGCTTGTGGGAACGATACTTATACTTGTATTGGAGGGTTTAATTGTATTCATTCATACTGTTAGGTTGATGTGGGTTGAATGGTTCTCAAAATTTGTACATTGATCTGAAGCTCTCCAATAATTAATTAACTTTTTATTTTGTCTCTAATCCATTATATTTTGATGTGTTATGGTTAGGAAGTTTTCTGTGGATGATGTTTTGAAGCTGGTTTCTATTGGTGAAGTTAGGGTTTCATGTAAACGTGATTTAGCCTTCACGATTTCTAGGAATGATTTGGAGAAGAATAAGGTTTTGAGTGAAGTTCATATTGTTAGATGTGATGGTTCGAGGAGCTTCTTGGTTGGTGAGGGTGATTCTAGACCTAGGTGGAGTCCTTCTGGACGTTTATTGGCTTTTGTTAGTAGGCGTGGAGCTTCTGAAAGTGAGAGGGGGGCTGGGGTTTTCGTTTGGAGTGGTTTTGGTGATGCTAGGAGGGTTGCATGGTTTAAGTATGGTGTTCTAGCTTTAGAGTGGATTGATGATTCATCAATTGCCATTGTTACGCCTAACCCAATTGATGGTTTATATGATTCTGATGAAGATTACTATGCTACTGATAGGCTTCCACTATGGTTTGATGGCGTTGGATATGTTGCTGGTTTAAAGTATGAGGTTCACGTTTTAGATGTTGATTCAGGTTATTCTAGGAAGATTGCTGAGGATGATGAGAGGATAACTGATCTTGCAGTTGGTGATGGCGTAATATATTATGTGGCAGTTGATAGTTGGAGGAATCCAATTTTCAGTAGGCTTGTGGAAGTTGATATTAAGAGTGGCTCTAAGAAGACTATACTACAAGGATATCAAATATCCTCAATTAGATTCATTGATGGAAAATTGTATGGTCTTATGCATCGTAATGAAATTGGAATTGCAAGTCACTATAAGCTTTGGGTTATTGAAGATGGTAAATCTAAATGCTTAACAAGTGGTATTCTCGATAGAAACATATATTCCATTGTTGGTTCAATTGATGGTAAATTGGCTTTCATATATGCTGATTCAGGTTCATCGATACTTGCAACTATTGATAGTGGACGTATTGAGAAGATTGTTGGTGAAGGCGGATATGTACATTCAGCGTATGCTGAAGCTGATGCAATTGCATATACATACTCAACGCCAACAATTCCACAAGAATTATACTTGTATGTGGATGGTGAGCATAGGAAGATTTCAAGATTCAATGAGTGGATCCTCAGTGAAGTGAATTTCAGCAACCCAGTTAGGGAGGTTATTTCAGTGGATGGTGAAATGGTTGAGGGGTGGATTATGCTTCCAAGTGGGGGTTCAGGTCCCCATCCAGTAATCCTATATATTCATGGTGGACCTAAGGGGATGTATGGATACACATTTTCACCTGAAATGCAATTGATGGTTTCAGAGGGGTTTGCAGTAGTATACTCCAATCCACGTGGAAGTGATGGTTATAGTGAGGAGTTCGCTGATATTAGGGGGAGGTATGGTGATGTGGATTATAAGCAGATAATGGCCTTCCTTGATCATGCATTATCAAAGTATCCATTGGATGGGGATAGGATGGCTGTTACTGGGATAAGTTATGGTGGATACATGACCAATGTCATTGTAACTAAGACTGATAGGTTTAAGGCTGCTGTAAGTGAGAATGGAATTGCAGATTGGATATGCGATTACTGGGCTAGCGATATTGGATACTGGTTTGACCCAGACCAAATAATTGGAACTCCACAGGAAAATTTGAAGAACTATTTGGAGAAGAGTCCAGCCTTCCACGTGGATTCAGTTAAAACCCCAATGCTATTCATCCATAGCGCACAAGATTACAGGTGCTTCATAGATCAATCACTAGCCATGCACGTATCATTAGCATTGAGGGGGAAGGAATCAAAACTAATAGTTTTCAGTAAAGGTAGTCATGGTCATAGCATGAGAGCAGAACCAAGACATAGGAGGAAGAGGTATCAATTAAAGATTCAATGGTTGAAGGAGAAGTTGAAAGCTTAAACCAATCAAACCAAACTTTTTCCCATTTTAATTGGGCATCGAATTCCACGTTTCATTGAAACTGTGGATGCAAATGCAAATAATCCCACAATTAATACTGCTATAAATAGCAATACTATACTTCCAGTTTGGATGTAACCATAAAAATCCAAAACAACCACCATCATTATGATTGAGACATCCACAATTAGCCTCCTCTTATCCTCAATTGGTATAAATGGTATTGTTATATAGTAGAATCCCACCATCCACATGTGACCTCCAATAATCATGCCCACAAAATCTTTATCATAATATCCAGCTATGATCATCAGCAATCCCAATAACAGAAACACTACTGCCCCAATGATATTCGACTTACTAATCTTCATAGTTTAACACCACGAATTACTTCCTCTTCAAATTTACTTATCTTATTTATCCTCCTCTCATGTCTCCCTCCCTCAAAATTCTCCCTCAACCAAAGCTTCACATATCTTATTGCATCTTCACTCTTCATGGTTCTACCACCTAAGCATATTACATTGGCATTATTATGCCTCTTAGCCAGTATGGCTGTTTCATCTGAATATACTAGTGCAGCTCTTATCCCTGGAAACTTGTTTGCAGCTATACTCATACCTATACCAGTTCCACATATCAGTACTCCACAATCAGCTTCACCATTAATTATCCTAATGCAAACATCCCTTGCTATATCTGGGTAATCCACAGGCTCCTCAGTATATGTCCCCACATCTATAACTTCAAATTCCCCCTCCAAAGACTTCAATAACTCCCTCTTCAAACTTAATCCAGCATGATCACTTCCCACACAAATCCTCATTTAGAATCACACTAGAATCTACCTATATTGCAAACAATTATGTTTTATGCATCCTCGAAGATTCAATTATATCATGAACAATGTGTTTGGCTAATCCATCTTTATCTTTAATACTTCTGGATTTATATCCCCCAACCCCTTCATACATGCTAACTTGATGTGTTTAACTTCTTCATGTCCCAATATTTTAGCTCCAATGGAGTCGCAGGCTACTGGATCTTCACTTGCAATTGTTAAGTTTAACTTCTTAAGTTTCCCATGTATATGTGAGCCGAACATTCCAGTTGTTCCATCTATTATTGCAAGGTTTGGTTTGAATGCTTTAACTAGATCGCATAGTCTTAATGCCCATATATCTGGATCCCCCTCTGCATGTATATACTCCTTTACTGGTATTTTTGGTGCAGGTTTAAGTATGCCCATCATGTTTTTAAGTGTCAACGTTACTTCTGCGAATCCATGCTCCTTTAAAACCGCCACTGAAATTATGTAATCCACTTCACTCAAAACACTATTTACCTCAAAACTCCAATATTCTCCATTAACCTTAATGTAATTCCCATGGTTTAAATCCATAAGTCTAACATTATATTTCTCTGTTAGGTATTCGTATCCCGCTATTTTGAAGCATTGCATGGTGTCTGGGTATGCAGACCCCTCCCCCACAATAATCTCATAATCCCCCATCTCCATGAGAAATCTTATTACCCCCTCAACGGTTTCAGGTCTAGTTACTGCTCCAGAATCTTTACCCATGGGTTCAACTAGATTTGGTTTTATTAGAATTCTACTTCCACTCTTTGGGATTTCCGGTTTTAGATGCTTTAATGCATTTAAAGTTCTATTTGTTATGTCCTCCCCCTCAACTATGATAACCCTCGATTTCATGGCATATTACATTAGTCTCCCCCTTTACTTTAACTTTTCCTCATGTTTGGTTAGATTTAAATACGTACAAATACGTATTTGTATGTATGTCTGGTAAGGTTAAGTTGACCATAACTGTTGATGGAGACGTTTTAATTAACGCTAAGAATGTTGCCCGTGAGAGGCGTATACCATTGTCTAGGGTTATAGAGAACTTTTTGAAATTCTTCTCTGAACCTGAATTCTACTGTTTTAAGTGTGGTGGGAAGTTTAAGGCTAGGGATGCTGATGTATGTGCGAAGTGTGGTTGGATGATATGCCCACATTGTGGGGCTTGTAGGTGTGGTTTGAGTGAGGAGACTGCTGTGGCTGTATTCCATATGAGGAGAATTTACGAGGATTTACTTGGTGGTAGGATTAAGTAGCCTTGGTGATTTTCATGCTGGTTTGGATCTACTGGTTTGTTAGTTTAACTATAGTTACATATGCATCCACATGGATTGTTAAACACTACCC
>NZ_JANGFQ010000066.1:0-8162 GCF_024707025.1 Candidatus Culexarchaeum yellowstonense | reverse complement strand
GCACCATCAGATATCAATGAGCAATCATAGAGTTTTAGAGGCCAAGCAATAACCCTACTACTCAAAGCCTTCTTCAAATCCACCTCAACACCATACATGTGAGCTTTAGGGTTTAAATTGGCGTTGGAGTGATTCTTAACAGCCACCAAAGCCATTTGCTCCTCAGTTGTCCCATACCTATTCATGTGGGCAGTAGCCATCAAAGCGTAGAGGGATGGGAATGTTAAACCATTAATTTGTTCGAGGAAGCTATCCGAGGCTGTGGCTAGAATATCAGTTACTGTGGCTGTGTCGAGGTGTGTCATCTTCTCAACACCACCCACCAAAACGAAGTCGTATAAGCCTGAGGCTATCGCAGTGACGCCAAGCCTTAAAGCCACACCAGAAGAGGCACAGGCAGCTTCAACCCTAACACCATCAACCCCACCACTTAAACCACACCACTCCAAATATATTGGTGCATTATGCTCTTGATGCTCAAACATCCCACTCATCTGACCAATGAATAAAGCCTTAATCATATCTGGAGAAACTTTTGGAGCTGAATCCATACATTCCCTAAAAGCCTCTTGGAAAAGCTCCCTAGCACTCAAACCAACACGCTTACCAAACTTGGAAATCCCAACTGAAATTATTGAGGCAAGAGGCTTATTCAAAAATCCCCAAAGAAGCTTATACATTGATACAAGTATTTAAGTTGTATGATTGTGAATACGACAGTAGACGAATAAAATTTAGTCTACAGTACAACACGAATGGTCATGGAAGATCATGGAAAACGATTTTCAATGGTGGTGAAAACGTTTCACCACAAAACAATATATCCAAGCAAAATGATAACTATCTTCTGGGGGATGAAGGCTTTGAATAGCAATAAACTCCTAACGGTAATCCTAATATTGAGTTTAATTGTGAATGCAGCTTCAACATCAATTATAATTGCATTAAATCAGAGGAATCAAACATTATCCAAGATGCTTGAAGAAGCATATACACAGCTATCCCAAGCCAACACCATGATTGCACAACTCTCAACACAATTAAACTATACAATGCAGCAATTGGAGTATTATAGGAGGCAACTGGAATACTACACCACAATCGCTTATAGTGGCAGCGCTGGTGGAGCTGTATCAGGATCATCTGAAGTTAAAATTGTAGCGGTGAGAGAGGTGCAGGAAGACATATTCACAACTTACTATGAGGGGGTTGTCATGAAAGCTAAAGTTGAAATAACCCCTGGAAATGGGAGGATACTGGTAAACACACAACCAAACATTGGAATAGACCTCCAATCCAGCATAAGGACAGCTGCAACAGTGGCTGAAAAGTATACTGGAATAAGCCTAAGGGGGGCTGACATAATAGTTTCAGTCATAGCAGACAAATCAATACAAGTGGTGGATGGGCCTAGTGCAGGGGCAGCAATAACAATAGCCATAATATCAGCGGTGAAGGGGTTGAAGGTGAATAGCACAGTATACGTTACTGGAACAATAAATCCAGATGGAAGTGTGGGGAGTGTTGGAGGGGTATTGGAGAAGGCTGTGGCAGCAGCAAGGGATGGATGCAAATTATTCCTAGTTCCAAGAGGGCAATCCAACATCCCCATACTTCAACCCATAGAGAAGATTGTTGGGAATGTGAAGATAATCACCTACAAATACACAATAGTAAACTTGGAAAGCTACCTCAAGAGTAATGGGTTTAATGTAAAGGTTTTAGAGGTTGGAAGTATAAGTGAAGTTGCAAGGTATATGCTTGGTGGATAATATGAACATGAACACACTATTAAAAAGGCTTATTGAGAAGTCTAGGGTTAAAGCTTCAAAAATGCTTATGGAAGCTAAATCCACAAATATGGTCTTGAGTGAAGAGGAGGGTGGAAAGATAGATTTAGCATTAGAGGAGGAGTTATTATTGGAGGTTAAGAGAAACCTACAAAACTTCACATTCATAGGCGAGGAAACTGGGAAGAATGTTTATGGTTCTGGGAAACCAATAATAATAGTTGACCCATTGGATGGGAGTACAAATGCATATAGGGGGTACCCAATATACTCCACATCCATAGCCATAGCTGAAGAAGGCAATTTAAACAGCATAATATGTGGAGCCGTGGTAAACATTGTGACTGGAGACACATTCATGGGTTTTAGGGGGTTTGGTGTGGAATTGAATGGGAGGAGGGTTAAACCAAGCAATGTGGAAAAGGTTAGCGAAGCACTAATAGCTGTGGATTTAAATATTAGGGGAAAGTATATGGAGCACTTCAACAAAGTTAAGCCAATCATAGCTGAAGCTAAGCATGTGAGGTTCATTGGGACAGATGCCCTAGAAACATGCTTCGTAGCTGCAGGTATATGTGATGCCTTCATAGATTTGAGGGGTGCACTGAGATTAACGGATTTCGCAGCAGCATGCTTCATGGTTAAAGAAGCTGGTGGAGTGGTATTGAATGAGTGGGGAGGGGAATTCAACCCAGAATTCCAAGATAATATAAGGGCGAAATATATTGCTTCATGCAACATTAAACTTGCAAATGAAATTGTGGGGAAGGTTAGGGGGAGCTCATAGAAGTTCACATATAGCCCTAGCCAAAGCAGTCCTTGCAGTTAAAACCATAATTCCAAACCCCCTCAAAACATCCCTCTGTTCAAGAGTATATCCAATACAATCCATAATTGCAAGCTTCACACCATCACCCCTAAGTCTCCCACCCAACCCCCTAAAATCACTTAGACTTGAAGTGTATGGTGATATTGGGTATACATGTAAATCCCTAAACAATCCACCCCACTTAACCCTAGCATAATCCACCTGCTCAACGGCTGGAATTAATATTCCAACCCTCCCACCATAAACTATGCTTGAAGCCATCCCCTTCAAAACCTTCTCAGGGTAAATTATTGGTTTAGAGGATGGGTAGTCTGGGAATTCACCTGAACACAATATTCCAATAACATCCACAATCCCCTCAATCTTTGATATGCATTCCCCCACCAATGGTATAACCCTCTCCCTGGAAATCTTAACTTCAACACCACTCCTAAGTCTAGTTACATAAACTGTTTCCCCAAACATGGGTTTAAGCTTCTCAATCTCCCCAGGTTTAAGTTCATCTAGAGCTCCAACCTCCAAAACCTCCACTCCACTGGGAAGCAACTTCAACAAGTCGCCAGTAACATCAACCCTTGGAGATTGCCCAATAGTTACAAGTCCAACCCTAACCATCAAACACCACCATACTGCTTAAACCACAACCTCCCATCAGCAGCTTCCATTGGAATACTCTCCCCAAAAACTGTATGTATAAATTCTGATTGACATGGATATCCTATGGCAGTGTAAACCTCAATTTCTCCAGCACCAACCTTGAATATCTGTGATGAGAGGGTTGTGGAGGATAGTAGAGCTGTGAGTGGGCTACCCACTATTGGTGGGTGTCGGCATATGGAGTATGGACTTGGACCATGGAAGTGATCTCTACTAAACCCCATAAGGGTTTCCACACTAAACTTTTCAACCCCCTTGAGAAGCATCCTTCCACGGGTATACCTCACAAGCGTCTGCTGCCTAACAAGCAACTCCAATTCATCACGAACATCAGGGTTAACGTGGAATAGGTAATGGTTTGATCTGCAATCAGGCTCTTTAACCTCCCAAATGTATGGTGTGAATCCAGCCTTCAATTCCACAATCACAATCCTCTCACGATCTGAGAGGAAGAGGTTTGAGAAAGCATTAAACTGGCTTCCAGATATAAACTTTAAAGCTTCATCCACGCTACTACACTCCTCAAGTATCCTCCTAATAATTATGGGTATGCTCATCCCCTGAGCAGAGGTTGGATCTATAATTTGCTGTGGAGTTGCAGTGTTAAATGCCACTAAACCATGCTCATTAACCCCCTGATACCAGCAAACACTACCAGCAGTTACAACGCCAATAAACCTATTATAGCCATCCAGCTTAGAGTATGATAAGACTTGTGGGTGAAGCCTCCTAAACCCTAAATCCCTATTCTTCATCAACATGACAGAGCCATCCAAGGTAAATCCACTGGGAATTGCGAACGCCGTACATCCATCCATGAAAAGTTTATCCACACTTAAACCGAAATCCAAAGCTAAAACCTCAGAGACACTTAAACCAGAACCCTTGGCAATCCCCTCAGCTTCCTCAAGGAATCTTTGTGGAACATACTTTAGCTTAGCATCATTAACCTTCAAGTAATCTTCAACCTTCAACTCCAAAATCTCCAAAAGATTTTTAACGAGATTCAACCTATACCTTAAAGCTCCAGCCTCCCTAACCCCCCTCTCAAAACCTTGATTGAAAGGTGAAGTCATAATTCAAATTATCCATAAAGAATTATTTAACATTTGCCAGCAAGGTTAACTTTAAATCTAATCCTAAAAATAAGTTTATACAAACCACACCCCCATATGGAGTTGTGTAACCCAAATGAGTGAATGGCATGCCCTGGAGCTAAATGAAGTTTTGAGGAAACTTGAAACAAGCTTAAATGGGCTTTCACCACAAGAAGCCAGTAGAAGGCTTGAGAAGTATGGATACAATGAGATTAAGGAAGTTAAGAAGAGGACTGCACTACAAATGTTCCTAGATGAATTCAAAGATGTCTTCGTACTACTATTGATAGCAGCATCAATATTCTCAGCCATAATAGGATACTGGGAAATGCTACATGGAGGGGAATTCCTAGAAACCTTTGCAGATACAATAACCATAATAGCCATAGTATTCCTATGCGCATTAACTGGATTCATACAGGAGTATAGGGCTGAGAAGGCTTTAGAAGCATTAAAGAAGATGACTGCACCAAAAGCCAGAGTTTTACGTGGAGGGGTGGAAATGACGATACCAGCAAGGGAAATAGTTCCAGGAGACATAATAATCCTAGAAGAGGGGGATAGAGTACCGGCAGATGCAAGGATAATAGAGGCAATTGAACTTAGAACCAATGAAGCTATGCTCACAGGGGAATCAACACCAGTACATAAGGAACCCACAATACTCAAAGCAGAAACACCAGTATCAGAGAGGAGGAACATGGTATACTCAGCCACACATGTAGTCCATGGAAGGGGGAAAGCCGTAGTGGTAGCCACGGGAATGAACACGGAATTTGGGAAGATAGCTGAAATGGTTCAAACCATGGAAGAAGAGAAAACACCACTACAAAGGAAACTAGACTCCTTCGCAGGGAAAATGGCTAAACTAGTGATAGGTGTATGCGCACTAATATTCCTAATAGAGGCTGTGGAAGTAGCTGTACAAATGAAGTTTGAAGTGGAAGGATTCATACAAGCCTTCATGTCTTCAATAGCCCTAGCCATATCAGCAGTGCCAGAAGGGTTACCAGCCATAGTAACCATAGCCCTAGCCCTAGGAGCTAGAGAACTAGCCAGGAGAAATGCCGTAATAAGGAAGTTGTCCGCAGCGGAAAGCTTAGGCTCAGTAACAGTAATATGCTCAGATAAAACTGGAACCATAACCAAGGGGGAAATGACTGTTAGAAGGATATACGTGGATGGAGAATACATAGAGGTTACAGGAGTTGGATATGAGCCTAAGGGGAGCTTTAAACGTGGAAACGAAACCATAAACCCAGAGGGGGACATAGAAATCCTATTGAGGATAGGAGCTCTATGCAACAATGCAAAACTAGTTAAGAGTGAGGGGGGAAGCTCATGGAGTATAATGGGAGACCCAACCGAGGGGGCATTGATAGTTGTAGCGGAAAAGGCTGGTTTAAGTAAAGAGAAACTTGAAGCAGAATACCCAAGAATATGGGAAATACCATTCTCATCAGAGAGGAAGAGGATGACAACAATACATAAAACCCCATTCGGAGAGATTCACGCATACATGAAGGGGGCACCGGAAATAGTGTTAGAAAGATGCAATAGAATACTGGAAAATGGAAAGGTGAGGGAGATAACAGAAGAGGATAGGATGAGGATACTCAAGGTTAATGATGAGATGGCATCAAACGCCCTAAGAGTTTTAGCCATGGCCTACAAACCCCTCCCAAAGGAAATGACAACATACGATGAGGGGTTGGAGCAAGAAATGATATTCGTTGGATTGGAGGGGATGATAGATCCACCTAGGGAAGAAGCCATAGAAGCCAACAAACTATGCCAAAAAGCAGGGATAAAGACGATAATGATAACGGGAGACCACAAACTCACAGCCATAGCAGTAGCAAGGGAAGTGGGGATGTACAGGGATGGAGACATAGCCCTAACTGGAGAGGAACTTGAAAAGATGAGCGATGAGGAATATGATAAGATTGTGGAGAAGGTGACTGTATATGCTAGAGTTTCACCAGCCCACAAACTCAGAATAGTTCAAGCATTGAAGAAGAAGGGGCATATAGTGGCAATGACTGGAGATGGCGTAAACGATGCACCAGCAATAAAAGCCGCAGACATTGGAATAGCCATGGGAATAACTGGAACAGATGTAACCAAAGAGGCTGCAGACATGATCCTCACAGACGACAACTTCGCCACAATAGTTAGAGCAGTGGAATATGGCAGAGTAATATATGACAACATCAGAAAGTATGCAAGATTCCTACTAGCATGCAACTTCGACGAACTACTCGTAGTGGGATCCTTCGCAATACTTGGAGGAATATTTGGAGCAGAACTATTCCCACTACCACTACTACCAGCCATGATACTATGGATAAACCTAGTAACAGATGGAGCTCCAGCAGTAGCCTTAGCCACAGATCCACCTGACGTGGACGTCATGGATAGACCCCCAAGGAAACCTGAGGAAGGGATACTACATGGAATGCTAGCCTTCATAATAGCATCCTTCATACTACAAGCCACAGGAACAATACTCGTCTTCTCCCTAGAATACTACGTCTGGCCTTCACATCCATGGAACTTCCCATGGGGGATAGATGAAGAAGCAAGACTCCTAACCTACAGGGAAGCAACCACAGCAGCCTTCATACAAGCAGCACTATTTGAACTATTTGTGGTATGGAACTGTAGATCTGAGAAGCATAGCGTATGGAGGATGGGGAGAAGAGCATTACAAAACAAATTCTTCGTAATTGCAGACATAGCCTCAATAATAATTACACTGGCAATATCATACATACCAATAACGCAACAACTATTCCACCTAACAGCAATGAACATCAGGGACCTAGCATACATATTTGGAGTGGCAAGCTGGGGCCTAATAGTACTACCAGAAGTATTCATGGGCAGAAAGGTGCTGAAATGGCATTAGAAGAGTAAAGCCTCACAGCTCCCTCAAAACCATCCTACATTTATCACTCCCCATTGCTATGCATTCTTCTTCTTTGCATTCCACTTCTCTCCCTAATAGTTTGCTGTAGTATCCTTCGATTATTCCTCTGATTAGTGATGATTTAACCCTCCTACCAGACTCCAAATTAATCCCACACTCCAAACAATCATAAATAATGTATTCAACTTCCAGAGGGTTTAAGCATCTCTTTACTGGTTTAATGATGCCATAACCTACAACTGTGAAGAGTTTTTCAGCAATCTTCAACATGTCTTCAGGGTTTAATTTCATACTCTTCTTGTGAGCTTCATAATAGCTTTCACCAATCTCCCTACCAATAATGTACAGCATCATTTGTGGTGCAACTTTAAGGTTCCCCCAAACAGCATTTATAAGAGATTTAAAAGCTGATCTCCTAATGATTACAACTCTCTCACCGGAAATCTTTGGGGTGGCGTTTGGGCATACTTCCACAACCCCCACGTCGGGAGGGTGAATTTCAACATTCTTCACATACTTAACTCTCCTAATTGCGTCTTCAATCCTCGCCAAGTCCCGTATACCACTGGAATCTATGAATATTATCATGCTTGTATTGCTATTGAAAACCTTTATTATTGGTATATTCCATTCAGCCATTATCTCAGCAATATCCCTCAAAACGCCTATAGCGTATTTAGCTTCAAAACTGAATTCAATGATTATTGTGGCTATCCTCCCCCCTTCACAGGTAGCCATGGGTATAGGTTCAAAACTCAACTCCACAATGCAAATTATTGGAATTCAAATATATAACCCTTACCATTTTTTTGCAGAATAAATGCTTTAGAAAACAATTTAAACAGAATGGAGTATAT
>NZ_JANGFQ010000065.1:0-8169 GCF_024707025.1 Candidatus Culexarchaeum yellowstonense | reverse complement strand
ATCCCCCTAACCCTAAACCCATCAAATGGTGAAAACTTAGCCTTAGAATGGAATTTAGAGGAATCAATAACCCACTCCCTATCCAAATCCACAACTGTTAAATCTGCATCAAAACCAGGCTCTATTGAACCCTTACCCTCAATATTGAATATCCTAGATGGATTTAAACTCATAAGTTTAACAATATCACCAATACCGATAATACCATAATTCACAGCCGTAAGCATTAATGGTAGTGTGGTTTCCAATCCCGGAATGCCGGATTTAATGTCCCAGAAATTTCCACAAGACTTCTCTTCAATGGTGTGGGGGGCATGATCATCAGCCAAAACATCCACAAATCCATTGCGAATACGATCCCATAATGATATTACGTCAAAGATCCCCCTCAATGGGGGTTCCATTTTAGCAATACCGCCAAGTCTGTGGAGAACTTCACGGGTTAAAAGTAGGTGGTGTGGCGTCACTTCACATGTGGCAATCCCCCTAAATTTCGATATTAAATCCACAATCAAACCACTAGTTACATGGGCTATGTGAATTCTACAATTACTGGCATAAGCCAATCTTAGAATCCTTTCAACAGCTTTAAATTCAGCTTCAATGGGGTGAGCCTCCATAAACCCTCTAAAATCACTTAACCCTTTAAATTCATCTTCAAGTTTCGATATCATGGAGTAATCTTCAGCATGGAATACAACTGGAATCCCAATACCACTACAAACATGTAAATATTGTTTCAGGGAATCATCATCTGAAGGGTCTAGAAATCCATATCTGCGATTCAAGTAAACCTTAAATCCAATAGCACCCAGTTTAGCTATAGTTTCAACTTCACTTAGAGATTTTGGGAATAGTGAATAGAAACCAACATTAACATAGATTCTACCCTTAGCCAAATTAACCCTCTCAATAAACCTTGAAGGGGAATCTGTGAGGGGGGAATTGTTTGGCATATCTAGGACAGTTGTAAATCCACCAGCAGCTGCAGCCATAGTTCCAGATTCAAAAGTCTCCTTATACGATAATTCTTGATCCCTCAAATGTACATGAACATCTATGAGTCCAGGAAGAATTATTTTGCCTGGAAACCTATAATATTTATCGGATTTTGGAAGATTAACCTCCAATCCAACATCAAATATCTTCCCATCATCTATGGCTATAGCTGCATCCACCAATTCACCACGCCAAAATATCTTCCCAGACACTATACAATCAACGGTGACCAATCAAACAAAACCTCCGAAAAGTAGCATTTTAACAAAGAACCTTACATTCACAACGCCTAAAACTGAGTTATCCTCATTTAATGCAACAGCCCCAAGACCCCTCTCATCCAATATCGATTTTGCAACTACACTTATGGGTGGAGTACCATAAAAGTATGCTTTCGTACTCCTCATAACATCAGAAGCCCTTAGAGATCTAACCCTAGAAGCTCTATGTTGAGGTGAAACCTTATCTTGAATGAACTTTAAAACTGAAACTATATCGAAGTCTCTCACAATCCCCACAAACTTTTCACCCTTAACAACAGGTATGAATCTCAAATCCTCCTTAAGCATCAGCGACCTAACATGTAGAATGCTTGAATCAATGTCCACAATCCTAGGATTTCTAAGTATAAATCCACTGGAATCCACATTTGAATTCAAGAATAGCTTTGGGAAATCCTCCTCAAAGATCATGCCTACAGGTTTACCATCATTAAGTATTGGAATTGCAATTAAACCATGCTTTATCATCAATTCAGAAGCTTCAAGCAAATTGGAGTCAAGGGATAATGTTGGAATACTGGTTTCCATGACACTTGAAACGTATAAGCTACTCAAACTTATCATCCTAACACGTTCACTCCAAATCCTATCAAGAATCCCCCTAACATTTACTATGCCAACAAACTTCCCATCATCTAAAACTGGAAGTGCACTTAACCCCTCATACTCCATGATTTCAATAGCATTAGATAATGGTTGATCCTTATCCACACTTGGAATTGGAAATCTTGCTAAAATGAAGCTCTTCAAAACTTAAACCCCCAAATCCCTTGAAGCCACAACCCTAACAATATCAGTCTTAGTTATTATGCCAACAAGACTCCCAGAATCATTAACGACGGGTAGACCACTAATCTTATGGGATATCATAATCTCAGCAGCTTTAGCAACATCCTCAAAATCACCAATAGTTAATGGGTTTGGAGTCATAATGTCAGATGCCACTGGAACCCTTAAGGTTTTAATAGTCCTCCTAGATTCATCTTCAAATTTAATCTTCCTAGGACTATAACCAGTAAGTCTAAATGTTAAATCAGTTTTAGTTATAATCCCCACAGGTCTACCCCCATCCAAAACCACAACCCTACCAATATTATGCTTCTCAATGAGCTTACCAACCCTATAAATGCTGTGGAGGGGGTTTACAGTGACTACTGGAGATGACATAACCTCACGAACCTTACATAAACCATGATAATGCTCAGCATAAGCCCTAACAATATCAGTCTTAGTTATTATACCCACAAGATTCCCATCACCATCCACCACAGGTAAACCGCTAAATCCACCCTTAATCATCAATGAAGCTGCATTCTTCAAGTAAACTCTAGGTCCAACCGATACCACTGGTGAAGTCATAACTTCAGAAGCCAATATGCTATCAATAGGCCTTGGTGAATCCCTAATACTCTCACTTAAAAGGACTCTGGATATATCGGTTTCAGTAACTATTCCAATGGGCTTAGAACCTTCAACCACAACAACCCTACTAATATCATTATGTAACATGAGATTCCTAATCCTAGCAAGGGTATCCCTTGGCTCTACAACCACAACCCTACTACTCATGTAATCTGAAACTCTTAAAGCCACACCCTAACCCCCCTTAATTTCACGGCACTCTGGACACAAATACTCCCCATCAACTTCAATAAGTTCCTCAGACCACTCCCCACATCGATCACAATACCCAGACATGGAGCTTCCAGTATAATTATATCCCTCAGACACATTAACCTTCATAGCCTCAATAAGTATATCGATCATTTCAGGAGCAACTCTAAGTATATCCTTCTCAGTTATTATCCCAACCATGGAATCCCCCTCAACAACAATCAACCTCCTAACATTCCTCTTAACCATAATCCTAGCTGCATCAACAATCCTAGTTGAAGGCTTAATTGTTATTAGAGGTTTAGACATAACTTCAGATACACGTGTATCAGCGCTTAGCCCTGAAGCTAAAACCTTAACCACAAGATCCCTCTCAGTCACTATACCAACAGGCTTCCCCTCATCATCCAATATAACTACACTACCCACATCACGATCCCTCATTATCTTAGCCACATCAGCAATTGTTGAGGAAGCATATGCAGTTACAGGCTTCCTAGACATAACCATATCAACAGTTAAATCCTCAACTCTAGGCAATGCTCCAACCATAAGACGATACCAAACAAATATATGTCGAGATAAATATTTTAATTCTGCGGAGGAATAAGCCTAAACCCTCCCCTTGGAAGTATACGTCTAAAATCATCCATGGATAAGCTACCCACAACCCTCCTCAAATTTTCATCAAGCTCAGAGGAGAGGAGCTTCTTAAACTTAACCCACAATTTCTCTATAGGCTCAATTCCAGGTGCAAGGGTTATACTCTTAAAACACCACTTGGATATGGCTGATGGTGGACCTGAAACCAGAATAAAACCATAATCGGATGGCATTAGACCAATGGAAACCCTTAATGGAATGTTATGAATATAATTCTTCCTACCATAAATCATGAATGCACCACGGGAAAGATACTCCCCAGATGGAGCTGACTTGGAAACTTGCTTACCATAAACCCAGAATGCAGATGCGGATTCCATTATCCCCCTCCAAGCATTGGAAAAGGATACGGCGAATTGAGCTGCCTCATAAATTGTGGATTCAGGGATGCTGCTGGATTCAGATAATATTATTACTGATGGACCTCCATGAACATCAGCATGGACATATATACCATCATCCCTAAGCCACTTCCTAACCAAAGCCTCATTCTGAGATGCATCCCTACCACCAACAACTATCAATCCATCTGAAGATTTAAACCAGTGGAAATTCTCATACCACCTCCTCTTAACAATCGCCGTAACTTTAATTGGCTTTGCAATCCTCCTAGAAACCTCCTCCTCAACTTCCAAAGCCATCTTATCCTCAAGGGATTTAATTGCCTCCCTAGCTCTAGAAGCTTTACCCTCCAAAACCTTAGCTTCATTGAACAATCTAGATGCATTGGATGCAGCTGACTCCAAAACATTCAATGGCACAATTTCACCATCAACCCTAAACATTAGAATTCTATCCTTAGCATTAAATCCACATATACGCTCATAAATTTCAGGCTTCAATATTCTAATTCCATCCAAAACCCCACTCCAACCATACTTTAAAGCTGAATCCCTAACTAAACTTAAAACTTCATCTATGAAATTCAAATTACCCATTATCAGGTTACCGAACCTTCTAAGCTTAACAGCCTCCTCCTCAAAACTCTTCAAAGCCTCCCTCTGCTTTTCTATACTAGCTTTAAATCTACCTTCCACCTCCCCCCTAACTTTAGCTTTCAAATCCTCAAATTCAATTGCCATCAACCTATGGAAATATTCATCGACAGCTTCATTGAAATTCTTAAAGTATTCAGCTTCAAAACCTGAGTATATTTGGAAATCCAATGGCACAACGGATACAATTTTACCCTTATCAAGAATTATCTGTGGATTTATGGAGCCATCAATTATAGATGATACCATATCCCTAAACACATTTATGATGTTTTCGAAGCTAGATCGATCGATACTTGAAGCCTTCAAATTCTTATCTAAACCACATCTCAAACAAAGCTCTTCAGCAACTTCACCAGGGAGATTTAAAACCCTAGTTAATGCTACAACCAAACTCCCTTCAACCCCCATAAGCATATTATAAGCTTCATCAACCATGCAATCCATGGGATTGAAACCCCTAACCTTTGGTGGACTATAAATTTCACCATTAAATAGCCTCCTACCAGCAGACTCCCTCTCACGATAAACACCAACAATCCTACCATCAGAATCCAAGAGGAGGATGTTCCCACCATCCATAAACTCGAAAAACAAACTCAAACCATTATTCAACTTAAAACTTACAATCCTATCAAAATCGACTTGTGAAACCTCTAAAATCTTAGCCCTAACAATCCTAGATCTAAGGAAACTACAGAAGTTTGTGGGCATCTTAGGTTTCTCAAAATCAAACCCACTAACATTAACCCTCCTACCCAACTCAAAAATCACATTACATTTAAAACCACCAAACTTGAATTGGAATATGTTATCTGAAATTTGGTAAACATTGTTTATGTATGCTTGGTGGAGTGGTTTAAGCTCCCTAACAATAGCCAATAAATCCAGGGCGTTCAAAGACTTCTTACAATGGATAACCATATTAAACCCATCCAACTTACTTAAATTGGAGTTGTAGGGAGATTTAAACACTACGGAGTTGATGGGTATTGAATGCAGATGACAAGATATACTTGTTTAGGGGGGTATTTGGACTCTTAACCGCAATAATATGCATAACACTAAACTTGAGTGGAGGAACTGGAGTTATGTTTGGATTAACCATGTACATATTGACAATACCATTGATAAGGAGGGTTCTGAAAATTAAACCCTCAGACTTAAAGATTCCGGAAAACCTATACATAAGTGGACTTGCACCATACCTAGCACTATGGCTCATAACATGGATAACAGTATACACATTCCAAGTTCCACACCCATTCCCATGATCACTTACCAGAACCCCTCTCCCTAATTATCTTAATGAATTCATCAACAATAACAATCCAAGCATTAAGGAATCCAGACTCCAAATCGCTAATAGTATCCCTAGATAAATCCTTAACTAAACCATCCCTAATCTCCTTCAACTCCTTAAGATCAGCATTAATGCAACGCCAATAGAATGTGGATTTATCACCCTCCCTACCAGCTTCAATCATACCCTTAACTGCAAGCATAACCCCAACCCCCCAATCACCATCAACATCAAACTCCTTTGAAACTTCATTGAAAAGCTTCTCAGCAGCAGCATAATTACCGAAGAAACAATACCTCGCAAGCATTGAAACAGGCTTTAAAGCCTTACGCCTCTTAGCACTCAATATTGGCATTGGAATCCCAAAGCAAATATTGCATACTTGGAATTTAAACTTTGACCACCAAGCTTAGTTTATTTGAAGGTAAGGGTTAAAAGGTATGTGGAAATAATAAACATAGACTGAATATTGACATTATGCTGGTGGGATGCTCACATGAGCTATAAAACCTTGGAGCCATTCTTCAAACCTAAAAGCATAGCTGTAATTGGAGCTTCAAGAAGCCCTGAGAAGGTGGGATATCAATTGGTGAAATCCCTAATAGATGTGGGTTATGAGGGGAAGATATATCCAGTAAACCCTAAAGCTGATGAAATATTGGGGTTAAAGGCATATCCAAACATTAAGAGTATAGGTGAAACTGTGGATCTAGCATTAATAGCTATACCAGCCCAAAGCGTCCCAGAAGTATTGAGGGAAGCTGGGGAATGCAAAGTTAAATGTGTTATAGTGGTTAGTGGAGGGTTTAAGGAGGTTGGTGGAGAAGGGGCTAAACTGGAGGAGGAGGTTAAGAGGATAGCAAGGGAATATGGGATGAGACTCATGGGGCCAAACTGCATAGGAGTATACGATCCACACAACAAAATAGACACACTATTCCTACCGAGGGGTAGGGCTTTAAGGCCTAAGAGTGGGGAGATTGCATTCATATCACAAAGTGGAGCCATGGGGGTTGCACTACTAGATTGGATGACAATGGAAGATATAGGGTTAAGTTGCTTCGTAAGCTATGGTAATAAGGCTGACGTTGATGAAATAGACCTATTGGAATACTTGTTGCATGATGAGAAATGTAAGGTTATAGCCATGTACTTGGAGGAGATAACCCATGGGAGGAGGTTCATTGAAGTTGCAAGTGAAACTTCAAAAGTTAAACCGATAGTGGCAATAAAAGCTGGAAGGACAATGGAGGGGGCTAAGGCAGTATCATCACATACAGGAGCCCTTGCAGGTAGAGAGGAGATTGTGGAAGCAGCATTCAAGAAGGCTGGAGTAATAAGAGCATACGATACACATGAACTATTCGACTACGCTAGAGCATTGGCCACAGGTAGAGTGGCTTTTGGAGATAGGATAGCAATAGTAACTGATGGTGGAGGGGCAGGGGTTATGGCAACAGACAAACTCACAGATGAGAAGAGGGGGGTTGGATTGAAACTTGCAGAATTAAAGGAGGAGACCATAATTGAATTGAAGAAGCATATACCACCCTTCGCAATACCACACAACCCAATAGACTTAACTGGAAGCGTAACACCTGAAATGTATGGGGATGTTATAGATATAGTTGCGAGAGATGAAAATGTGGATGGAATAATAGTTATAGTCTTAATACATCCACCAGCAATGAATGTTAAGGTTGTGGATGAAGTGGAGAAGGCATATAAATCCACAAACAAACCAATACTCGTAGCATCCACTGGAGGGGAGCCAACGCAGAAAATCCTAAAAATGTTCCAGGAGAGGGGGATACCATCATACCCAGAAGTTGAGAGAGCTGTAAAGGCAATGAAGTGCCTAGTGGATAGGGGGAAATATTTAAAGAAACTTGGGAAGGGGATTCATTAAACTTATATTTATAGATTTGAAAATATTATTGGAGGATTCTAAAATGAAGGCTAGAGTAGCATTTGAGACAAAAACATACTTGATAATTTTAAGTGATGAAAAGCTTGAAATAGACTTGAAATCTGGGGCTAGGGCATTCCTAGAATACATGATTGAAGAACACAAAAGCCTTGAGAGGATATTCAAGTGGGCTGCAGACCACCTATTCCCAAGAGACATATACGTTGAAAACATAAATAGAGCATACGTTTCACCAGAAGGGGAAGCAATAGTGGAGGAGAAGACTCCAACGGGGATAAAGACTATAAAGGTTCCAGAATTAACAGCGGAGCAAGCAAAAACCCTTGTAGAAGCAATAAACAAGTTGCTAGAAGAGAAGCGTAAAGCTTAAAAGGCAAAAATAAC
>NZ_JANGFQ010000064.1:0-8171 GCF_024707025.1 Candidatus Culexarchaeum yellowstonense | reverse complement strand
AGAAGCTTTCAATTCCCTTTATGGGGTTCGAAATAATTTCAGATAGGGCAAACATCGACAGGAAAATCTTTCAATTCCCTTTATGGGGTTCCGATATTTTCTTTTCTCTTTTTGGGTTTTTAAGGTTTTTGGCATGATTAATTCAGAAGTTATCATGGCACAAGCAAAACTTGCATTAAACTGATGATGTTTGTACCAGTTGATGGTAGGGTTAATGGTGAAGCTATTCGTAAATTTTTCGGCAATAGTCGAAAAGTATATCGACAAATTATAGTTAACTACACAGTAAACTAAAATTTACAATTAATTGAATGTTAGAAGGTTGCATATCACCACTTATTTTCTTTCTAGTACTTTTAAAAATTAAATTTTTATTTTGTAAACGTTAATGAGTTCC
This sequence comes from Candidatus Culexarchaeum yellowstonense, assembly GCF_024707025.1. NCBI lineage: Archaea > Thermoproteati > Candidatus Culexarchaeota > Candidatus Culexarchaeia > Candidatus Culexarchaeles > Candidatus Culexarchaeaceae > Candidatus Culexarchaeum > Candidatus Culexarchaeum yellowstonense. The sequence goes on along the minus strand of NZ_JANGFQ010000064.1, from coordinate 7,774 downwards.
TTTAAGCTCTATTATGCCATATTCAAGAAGAATTTTCGCCTCATTCTTATCTTCAAAACTTTTTCTAAGAACAGTTTAAATTGACTGATAAGTCTTTTTCACTTTACGTCAATCACTATTAGCAGTAATTTTCCATTTTTATTGCAGTATATGTAACGAAGGAAGATTTAACCAAGTTTTCCTGTCTTCCTTTTTCCATCGATATAAGGAAGATTTTTATGCTTATTTTGAATGAAGCAATCCTTATAAATTTCTAAGACTAAGAATCAGCCGAAGTGAAATGTTTTTGGCTAAGGCGACCATAGCCGAGAGATGTTTTTGCGCCTACACCTCTTGAAATGGCATTGCTGACTAATGCTGTAAGTTCATTGAGGTTAAGCTTTTGCTTATGGAAAGTGAACCATCGTTTTGCAATACATATGACAACTCTAAAGGCAACATGTTTTGAAACGACAAGAAATCGTAAAGGTGTTGGACTACTTTCTGGTTCACTTATTTTTCCTTCTGCTTCACGATAATGTGGATTTATTATGTCCAATGCAAGTAAACTTTTACCAAATACTTCAACGGGATATGAGTCGAGGAAAACAATTGGCGATGCCTCATCTTTTTTGCTAAGTAAGTCGTATAATTTACTGCCATTTGCCCATGCAAGTGAAGCTACAGCCCCTTTTAGTGATGAAGCGGGGATATATGGCAAGTTAATGTAGGGATCCCAAGCTATGGATATTTCAAGCGGCTCAGTATAGGGATTGTGAAGACCAATGGCAAGAGGAGTTAGTGTTATGAAATTTGAATCCACAATTTTAGTGTAACCCAATTCATCAAGAGCCTTAACAGATTCATCAATAAGCTTTTTGGCTTCCGTTAACAATATAGCAATATCTTCTTTAGAAGAATATGCCTCATAAAGTTGTTTAGCAATCTCATATCTAAACTCACTCAATGATCTTTTCAAATCTTTTCCGTCAACTTGGCGTCTCCGCTTAATAGTCTCCTTTCTAGATTCTTCCATCTCTCTTATTTGCTCTTCCACCTTTAAAATAAATTTCCACTTAAGGAAGCTGACAACGTTCCCTCCTGTAATAAATAATTTATTTCTTAGGGACATATAAAATCCACCTAAACCCACACTTTTTAGCATAATCAATAAACTCTTTAAGAGCATCTATAATTGCATCAACAATTTTTGCTTCATTAAGCTCAATGAGTTGCGAATCGGTTACAACTTTTTCAACATTACCTTTTTCATTCTTTTTAATTTTAGGATTGCCTACCCATTCGAGCTGCCTTGGCCAATCTGCAGAAACAAAAACAGAAAGATAAGCAATATTTCCATGAAGTGCCAGTATGAAAGGTGAGGCTCTCCTTTCTATGTCTTCACTCTTAATAAAGTAACCTAATTCTACCTCTATTTTTTGTCTTTTTCGCTTCTGCATTTCTTCCTGTTTTTGTCCTCCTAAATTTAACTTTATCTTTTGTTTTCTTGGTAAGCCAAGCACCCATGCATTATACTTCTCTCTTAGATTGTCCATGGCTTTGTAACTCTTGAAGAATTGCTTAACTCTTGCACCTCTTAAAAAGAAGTTGTGGAGATTTGTTAGTATTCGTTGTGAACTGTCTCCACTCACTTCTAAAACTTGGAAAGGACGTAACACGTGTTCTTCTTTTATTGTATAACTCATCGCTAACCTCCTAGCACTGATGAGAGGAAGTGGTGGAAGTTCACCAACACCTTCTTCAATGACTTTAATTTTAAGAAGATCTCTAACAGCAGTGATAGCATTATTTAATTTTTCAATTGCAGGAAGCTTTGGGTCAAATAGCTCGGCATATTTGCCACTAGAGCTAACAACCCGAAAACATCCAAGACCTCTTCTGCCACCTTTTCCGAAACCATTAAATGTCAAAGCTAAAGATAGAGCTGAAAGAGCTGCGTTTGCCCCTTTATGCTCTGTAGGCAAATGTTTTTCAACTCTTAATAGGAAACGTGCACCAGGCTCCAAATATTCAAGCACTTTCTCCTCCTTTATACCCTCTGTTCTTTCCTTACCCTTAAGACATAGTAAAGAGATTCTTTGAAGGTTTTTAATATCTTCTTTTCGGAGACTATCTCCACATATTGCTTTTTTCAGTTTTTCTACATTCTGAAGAGGTGTCACTATGATGGAATAATTAGATGCTTCACTTGATTTACCTTGTGGGTCTGCATAGCCAAGTCCCATATCTTTACCAACTATTTTCGATATTTCTTCTACCTCTTTACTGCTTGGAACTTTTAGAACTCCTTTCGAAGCGTTTTGACCTTTAAGTTTACCTGCATCATACAGAGCTCCAGCAACAAGAGCTCTAGCCCACCACCTCCATATACCCTTTACTTCGCTTGGTCTTAAAAACCACATTTCGTCCAGCTTTAACGGGTCATATCCTCCAATTAGAAGAGGGGTTTCAAGTTCTAATTCAAGTTCAACCAAGCTCATATTTATTCAGCCTCGAACAGAGCTTCTGCCAATCTTTTTAACCATTCAGCAAATCTTAATGCTTTTTCTTCAGTTACAGGTAATGTTGTCGATGTATTGAGGTTTCTAAGTATCTCGAGGAAACTTTTAGCGTTAACGATTTCTGGAGCTTCAAGCTGTCTCAGCAATGCTATGAGGAACGAACCGTAAAGTGCATAAGATGCTTCTTCTGACTGAGAGTATTGACTCTTGATATATTCAACTATATCCTTTGGTGAATTTGCTTGAAGCGCATTTTCAAGGACTACGTTACCCCCTTTCGAGGCTATGTATGCTAATGTGTATGTTAATCCCGAATAATAAATTGACTCTATGAGATTCCTACATCTGCTCCTAAATTTCTTCGTCACATCATGCTTATTCCCATAAGCAGAGCGAAGGGTTTCAATGCATTTTAATGCGAAATCAAGCGTAAAGTCTTTGGAGTATATCTCCATTTATGATCACCCTAATTAACACCATATGAGTTTTACTATGCCTTTTCCTATGGTTTCCTTACCGCCAAGTATAGCAAACTTTTGTTCCGAGAGTTTTTGGAGAGTTTTATCTGCAGTGAGAGTACCGATCTTTTCCGTCGCAACTTTTATGATTTCTTCAAGTTTAGTTTCACCATATTGTTCACCTAAAACTTTCTGAGCTACTTTCTTCGCTATATTATTAATACTTTGTTTAGGAGTTTTTGCATATGCAAGGGTAACTAGCAATGTGCGTTGTGGCAAATATTCCTCATCCCAAAGCCCACCTCTCTCGACCGTTTTAGATTCATAATTCAGTCTTATACGAGGTTGTATTATAAGGCTCTTCTTAACTAGGTTCTTTGCACTATTGTCACTTACAATGGCTATACTTCTCCGCTCAATATCCTCTGGTAACATTCCCCATATGTCTGTCAGATCCTTAAATACTTCAGCATAGAATTCTTCTTCATTAAGGATAACTAAAGACCCTTTTTCCCCTTTAAGAATGCATTCTTCATCGCTAACAAATGCAAAACGATCTGCATTTAAACCCTTATTATGGAACTTCTGTTCAACGTTCTTAATAAGACTATCAAGTCTTTCTAGTTGCCCCTTCAATTGAGGAGAATAAATTGCGGCGATTTCAAGGTATGTCTTGTAATAAGTAAGTAAATGTGGCGATGTTAAGTAGATCCATATTCCTTTAAGGGAGCGCGCAGGTATAATTAATAATCTAGCATCGAGAAGTGAGAAAGACGATGAATATTCAGAAACCTCAGGACTTGCCGGTTCAGGTCCGAAGACTGCCCTTACAAATGTCTCCTCCACAACACGGTTGACATCATCTTGAACACTACTTGCCTTAAGCTGAAAACTTGAACGTAAAACACCCTTCAAACTAGAGGACCAAATAGTAGGAAAACCGAATTCATCGCGTTGAATAGGAAGATCCACGGGGCTTGGAACGCTAATTCTCCCAGCGCCTGGATGTAAAGGAGTGAGTGCATAGATGAATAGTAATTTGGAAGTTTCTGAACTGCTCACACTCTTTATGTTGGAGGAAAAATTATATATGTTTTTCCATCTACATTGATGTTAGCATGAGAAACCTAAAATCGGATAATGATATTGAAAAAGAATACTTTGGAGCAAAAGCCTGGGCTCTCCTTCATGATCCTCCACATAAAATGTGGATTGTCGGTGGTGATTTAAAAGCTGCTGAGGGGGGACATGTAAAGGAAGCACAAAACATATGGAGGTTACTAGGTTTACGTTCAATATTCGGGAGCTTTGAGAATTACGATAAGCTCGTTAACTTCGCTGATGATATGGCTTCCACCTCGGACAGATGGATTACAAACTTCGCTTTTAGAGGAGTAGGACGAATATTTAAGTACAATAGACTTCATAACATCTTTAACCCGGATTTCTCGTTAGAGATAAAACCTCCAAAGTATTCAGATGTAGAGAAGTTCCTTAATGGTTTAGCAGGTCAAATATCCGTTTTTAGCAATGATTCACGCTGTACTTATCATGCTCTTTATGCACTCTACGAAACTCTGTGGATAGTAAATGGACTTCCACCTAGCTTGGCTGATACGAGAGCTCCTACCCACACACTTTTCGATCACGTATATGCAACAGCCTTAACCTTAAATATGCTATGGCCAAAAGGCGAAGTTGGTGGTTATGCTACTCTCGTAGATATTCCAGGTATTCAACGAATTGTTGGAACAGCTAGGAAGGCTGGTGATTTTTGGGCTGGAAGTTGGATTGTCTCTATGCTCAGCTGGTTAACGGTTTGGCCTTTAATCTGGGAATATGGGGCAGACATACTCTTGAAACCCTCACCTCGCTTTAACCCCTATTATCATGCGTTTCTCTGTGCCAAGTTAAATGCACGTGATGAATCTCGACAAGTTTTCGAAGCTCTATACACAAGGATGGTTGAACTTGGAACTCATAGACAAATGGGAATTATTCCCTTACAATGTTTCCCTTTAAAATTCCCCATAATACCTGGCACCACGGCTTTCATTTTGCCTGAAAGAGATTTAAGGGGACAGGAGCTTAGTGATCATTTAGTCGAGGGTATCGTGAAAAAAAGATTCATCGAAGCTTATGACTTGATACTCACATTAGCATCAGGTGAAAAAGGGGAATTTGAAGAACCATATGATGCTCTTGCTAGGCTTCTCAAGATTAAAGGAAGCGAAACTCCACTCATTAAGTTGTTTAGAAAAATTAAGGAAGAAGAATCAAAGGTCTTCGAGGGGTTGTTAAGACCTCGCATTGCAGTAATTAATATTAACAAATATTACAGAGAGTGGCTTAGAGCTTTAGAAGGTGAAGCTACAATAGAAGACAAGCCCAAAATTTTAAAGGCCTTAGTGGAGGCAAAATATGAACTTCTCAAATTAGGAGTAAGTGAAGAAGATATAAATAAAAGGTTGACGTGGCAAGCACTCATAGCACTTCTATTTGAAGAACTAAGCCGCAAAGCTAGAAGGAAAATTGTACCACCAAAAGCTTGGTTTACGTTAGGAGAAAATACCTTTAAGCCTATCGTTGACTTTGAGAAATTTTATGACAAGAAAGGTGTTGGTTATCTTTTATGCACTACATGTGGTACCGAGCCAGCGATTATTAAGCTCGGGAAGGATGTCAGAAGACCCAGACTTCTCGAATACAGCAATGACGCGCTAAACAAACTTGCAGATCTCTCCCTTTCAAAAGAGGATATTGAAAGACTAAAAGTTTATGTAAAACCCGGTGAAGCATTAGGTCCATTCTGCTTAATGAAACGGGCGCTTTACACGAACATCAAGGAAAGTATCAAAAGTTTTGAGGAAAGTCTCGGAATCAAATTTGATAGCACTGAAGATGTTTCAATGAGTTTTGTAAGAAACCAACTTTTAAACTTAACCAGTTACCTTAGGAAGTTAGGGGATGAAGGAAGTAAAGTCGCACAATATATTGAGGAAGAAGGGAAAAGCTTCGATTCGATGCTTGATCAAAATCCGGAAAGTGCTAGATCAATGTATGAGAAAGCACTTAATTTTGTGTTCCATGAATTGATATCACGAGAACAACTCCAAAACCTACTTGGAAAATTATCTGAAGAATTAACTGATATCTATGCGGTAAAGGGCTTTCAACTTCCGGAAAAATTCCTAGTAACTTTTAGGAATTACTATTGTATTCTCAGGGCTGATGCTGACAATGTGGGAGACCTTAGCAGGGGTAAAATTAAAATAGATAGTTACTTCAAGTTGTTTGAAAAATTGTGGAAGGAAGCAAAAGAAAGAGGGGAAGAAGATATTGCTAAAGCTTTTGATACGGCTAAAAGTATTGTAGAATCCTTTTTAAATAAGCTCAATAAGGTTATTGGTGAAGAGCTTCTTTTGCCAAGTACAACATATTCGCTTATACTCTCGACAGTACTGATGGTAACGGCTTTGAAAGATTCAATAAATGTCGAATTTAAACTTCATGGTAGTCCCATTTTTAGTGGTGGTGACGACGACTTAGCACTCTTACCCGTCGAAACTGGGCTAGCCACAGTTGAGCTTCTGTACAATACGTATCATGGGGAGTACGGGTTCCATAAAATTAGTAATTATGCAATTCCAGCTCCGGTAGTATATGGGAAAAGTTTCTCTTTACGATTTGTAAACATACTTGACCTCATGTCCAGTGAAATTTCCGAGTGTACAATGCTATTGGATGACGTGGCTAAAGAAACAAAATGGAGTATATGTGACAAAGAGTTTTCAAAAAACACACTTGTGCTTTCAAGTTCGAGAAGTAGCAATCTTTCCATATTACCACTTACTGATAAAAGCGATGAACAATGTGGATTAACGAATGTTGTGAGTAGTGCATTTAAAGTTCTAGAACTCATGTGGCTTGCCAATACTTCTCTTCAATTGTCAGCGAGTGTCCCGGAGGATTATGACCAAATTAGGGAGGCTGTGGAAATGGCAGTTAAAAATGATTACTGGGATGTTGCTCATCAAATGGTATTACATGTACTAAGCAGAAACACACCTCAAGGTAAATTTAAGGGAGAAGTCTTTAATGGACTTACAAATGAATTAATTAAGATAATGAAGGGGAAGCAGAAGGGAAAAGTACCATTGTTCATCGAAGAACGTGAGAGCTTGGAGCTCAGCGCCTTTTCATGGCTCATGGAAGCATATAGGATCATGAGGGGTTATCCATGAGGGAAGTCATATTTGAAGTTATTGAAGCATTAAGGTTTGCTACAGTCCATACAGGAGGTACTGAAATGTTCTCAAGAGAACTCATTTATGCAATTCCACTACCTTCTACTGTTCTAGGAGCCCTTGGAGTGACAGCTGGAATATATCTCAGCGGGGACGTTTGTAAAGAAAACATCTTAGACATTAAAACCCTTGCTGAAAAGCTTAAAGGAAATTCCCTAGACTTATTTACTAGCAGTTGCGATGAACCATTACTTTGGGGGCCGCTCATCAGATCAAGGGAGCGATACTTCTTCTGCGTAGGAAATGAACTAATAAGCATAGACAAATTAAAGCATTATGTATGTGCAGCTCTTGAACAAAATATGACAAAAAAGGTAGAGTACTATAAGCGCTTAAAACCTTTAATCAGACTTGGTATCAAATTGACAACTCAAAAAATTGCGGAACCCGGTTATATGTATAAAGTTAATTTCTATGGCTATAACCTTGAGCAATATCCTGCTTTACTTGTCTACGTAGCTAATGTAATGTTCAAAACTACAAGAGGTATAGTGAGACTTGGAGGGGA
>NZ_JANGFQ010000063.1:0-8383 GCF_024707025.1 Candidatus Culexarchaeum yellowstonense | reverse complement strand
TGGATTATGGAATAAGAGTTTGGAAGCTCAGAGGATTGCAAGAAATCTAGCAGCAAACAAGACCAATGCCCTACAAGTGCTTATAGCTATGATTCAATGGATTGAAAACAACATTCAAATACCATTTACAAGTGGAGCTAGAATGCCACAATACCCAGATGAAACAATAGTTAAGGGGGTTGGAGACTGCGATGACCAATCAAACCTACTAGTAGCCATGTGCAGATCGGTGGGGATACCAGCATACATACAAATGGCATTCATATATCTCGAAGGGAGAAGTTACAATGAAACGATGTTCAATGGTAGATATAAACTCATAGCTAGAAATGCTGGGGGACATGCATGGGCTAGAGTTTACATACCACCATGGGGATGGATAAATGTAGACATGACATACTACATCCCATACAAGATTGAGGGAGGGAAACTCATTAGCATAAACCCATTAGACCACATAACCAATGGGGCACTATACATAGCAAAAACCATAATAACGGAAAACTTTGTTAAGGGAGACTATATAATGGATTTAAATGATTGGATAGGGGAACTTGAAAAGTACAACTTGAATTGGGAGGAGGAGTACTCAATAAACCCACAAGTCACGAAAACTCAAAACATAATTCTAGATCCAATAGCCATGGGAGCAGTAATACTACTCATAACACTAGCAGCATCCATGACCATCATATACATAAAGATTTCAAGGAGGAAGCCTACAGCATAAGTTATAAGGACTGCCACCAAAATATAATATTGTTGATGAACCATGAGCTCAATAATGGATGTTATAAGGGGGAGGAGGAGTATAAGGAGGTTTAAGAGGGGGGAGAAGGTTTCAGAGGAGGATTTGAGGAAAATACTCGAAGCAGCAACTTATGCTCCATCAGCTGGAAATAGGCAACCATGGGAATTCATAATAGTTGAAAATGAAGATACGAAGAATAAGTTGGCGGAGGCTGCATATCATCAAACATGGATAACTGAAGCCCCCATAATAATAGTTGTATGTGCAAATGAGGAGAGGAGTGCATCGAGATATGGTGAGAGGGGGAGAACGCTATACTGCATACAAGACACAGCTGCAGCAATACAGAACATGCTACTAATGGCCCACTCATTGGGATATGGAACATGCTGGGTTGGAGCATTCAATGAAAATGAAGTTAGGAGGATTCTAAACATACCAATTGGTGTGAGGCCGGTGGCAATTATACCCATAGGTAAACCAGATGAAAGGCCAACAATGCCACCAAGAATACCCATACAAAAACTAATACATTACGAGAAGTACTGAGAATACTAAAAGAATACATGCGTGTACCCCTAAGGAATTTTACACAGACATATTGGTAGGTGAAATATATACCTAGAAATATAAATGAAATTCAATGAGTGAAGAACTGCTAGAGTTGCATAAGAAAATTGCTGAGAAAATTTTAAATTATGGTGGATTATATTGGGAAGACCTAACGATACATGCTCCGAAAACTCATGGAAGGGTAATACCAGAGATTCTAGCCATAAACATTGCAGGGAAATTGAGTGGAATAACCATTTTAGATTCAAATAGAATCTCAGTGGAATTGATGCTCGAAGTTTCAGAGTTCATGGGGAAGAAACCGAAAATATTCCAATTTGGAAATAAAGACCTTGAAATACCTGGAGCACAGAACTTAAAGATTAGTGTGGAAAAGATAAGGGAATCTGCAAGTATATTCTCAAAAATAATTATGGCATATGGAGCAAACAGAGAGTATGAGGAGGAAATAAGGAAGGATATAATGAATTTGGATGATGTGGAAGAATTAAGCAATCTAATGATGATGCTACACACACCACCAAAAATTCATGAGAAAATAAAGATGGAATTGAAGAAGATGATGAGGGATGGAGGGAAAATCAATGTAATAACAAATGTTGCTGGAATAGTTGGTGGGATGATCATGAATCCAATAATGGTCGCTCCAAAAGGGTTAGCACTAATACAAACAATAATAAACATGAAAGATAAGGAGGAGGATGAAGATTGCCAACTCATGAACAACATTATCGAAATGATAAAACCGGAGGTAATTGGTAGGATGGTGGAAGATAAGGATAGTGGAATGTTGAAGGAGCTTGAAAAGGAAGAGTTCCCAATAATCCTATGCAACATAACAAATGAAATATATAAACCATTAAAAACGTTTCTCACATGGAGCATAATAAGGTCGATCAATAATCATGGGAAAACTTTGGTTTTAAGTGAAGCAGATGAAATTGCGAGGATAAATGGTTTAGCAGAAGCCATTAAGAAGGAGGCTAAAAGTAGGGGGGTGAAAATGGTATACATATTCCAAGATGATGACTCAGAAGCATGGTTTGGAGATAAAAATGTAATATTTGACATGAAAACATCAAAATTAATGAAAGCAATGGAAGATGAAGAAGCAACATGCACCTCACAATTAATACAGAAACTCTCAAAAATCAAGGAGTTGGAAAGGTATGGTGAATTAGGGTTCGTAATTAGATATATGGGTGGATCATGGAATCTTGAAAAGGTTAACTTTAGGGGTAGCGTAATAAATAGGGTTAAGGGAACTTTAATTAAGGTTTTAGACAAGTTTATGTAGGAAAGAATTTTAAACAATACGTGGTAATGTAGGTAATGTGATTCTAAATGCCAAGAATAGTGATCAACAAAAATTATTGTAAGGGATGCGAAATATGCGTGGAAATATGCCCAAAGAAGGTTTTTGAAATGTCAAAGGAATTTAGTGAAAGAGGATATCATACACCAATACCAGTAAGACAAAATGATTGCATATTATGCCATCAATGCGAATTATACTGCCCAGATCAAGCCATAACAGTATTAGAGGACGATGATGTTGAAGGAAAGGAATGAGGAAATAGAAAGACTTGCTGAAGCAAAGAGGATATTAACTAGGAGACTTGAAGAATTGGAAGCGGAAATTAAACTGTTAAGAGACTGCATAAAGATAATAGATGAAGAACTTGTCAAAAGAAGCTTCATATCAGCAGACAAGTTAATTGAAAAGAGGGAGGCTATAGAGGGAAGAGGGAAAAGGGAAGTTGAATATGCAAAAATAACGTATAAAGATAAGGAAGGCGAAAAGAGGATTGCAACAATCTATTTTGAAGAAATGAAGAAGGTGATGAGAATAAAAGTTGAAGAGAAGATACCATCAAATGTTCCACTACTACAAAATTTCCTAATAAGTGGAGTTCTGGAGAAGATGAAGGCAGAAGATGAGGAGAAAGTGGATAGGGGGGAGATAAAGCCTGAGGAAGCATTAAATTACATGATAAAGAAGGATGGAGATTACATTAGCGAAATAATTATCAATAACGTTATTAGTGAAGATAGGAAGATTAGGATTAGGAATGCATCGAAATGGACTTTCACAAGAATATATGAGAAGATTAAGGGTGTTGAGTAATGAATGAGGAGATGTATGAAACCATACTTAACATGCCAGAATTCATGGAGAAAGCGTTAAGGGAGTTAAAATTGAATGGTGAAATCCCCCCAGAAATTGATGGAATTGCATTCTTCGGTATGGGGGGTTCAGGTATTGCTGGTAGAATAACATCAGAATGGTTGAATTATGAATGGGGGGTGAATGTCCACTCATATAATGAAATCATAATTCCAAGAAATATAAGCAGGAAGACATTAATCACACTGGTAAGCTACTCTGGAAACACTGAGGAAACATTGATGGCAGCTAAGAAGGCCATTTATGAAGGGTATAAGGTTGCAGTCATATCTAGTGGTGGAAGACTCATGGAGTTGGCTGTGGAGAAAGGCTTACCACACATTAAAATTCCAAAAATATTCAGTCAACCGAGGGAATCCCTACCATACCTATTCACAGCAACAATAAAGGTTTTAGTTGAGGCAAAGATTATTGGAAGTGAGCAACTGAATCAACTGGACGAATGCATAAAAACAATTTACAAAGTGAGGGAGGGGTTGAGGGAAAATAATGTTCCTAAAATGTTGGCTGAGAGAATCTATGGGAAAATTATATCAATATTCACTTATACACCACTAACCCCAGCAGCCATAAGATTCAAACAATCACTAAATGAGAATAGCAAAATTGTAGCGAAGGTTGAAGTTATACCTGAAGCTTGCCACAATGCAATAATGGAATGGGAGGAGGATCCCGAAATACTGAAGAAGATTGCAATGGTAATTATTAGGGAAGATAATGTGAAAGAGAAATTGATTGAAATTTCGATGAATACTTTAAAGGAGATAGCTCTACGGAAAGGTGTCACCGTGGAAGAGATATATGCCATTGGGAATAATGTATTAAGCCATATATTTTCAGCAATATACATTGGAGACTTGGTATCGATAGAGTTAGCCAATATGAAGGGGATTGACGCCAGAAAGATTAACTTAATAGATTATTTGAAGGGGAGAATTCGAAGCTCAATATATATGTAGATAAATATAGCAATTCTTATAAACAAACTCAAACAATAATATTTACGGGCGTGAATATAAATGCCAAAAAGGGTAGTTAAAGTTGGAGTAAATGGTTATGGTGTTATAGGTAAGAGGGTTGCAGATGCAGTAAAACTCCAAGACGATATGGAGCTAGTTGGAGTAGCAGACATAGCCTACGATTATAGAGTTAAAGTGGCTTCATTAAAGGGGTATGATGTATACGCATCAATCCCTGAGAAGAGGAAGGAGATGGAAGCTGCAGGGATAAATGTTAAGGGGACACTGGAAGACTTGTTGAAGGAGGTTGATATAATAGTTGATTGCACACCAAAGGGTGTGGGAGCCAAAAACAAGGCATTATACGAGAAGTATGGGAAGAAAGCCATATTCCAAGGTGGAGAGAAGCATGAAGTGGCTGGGGTAAGCTTCGTAGCACAATGCAACTATGAACAAGCAATAGGGAAGAATTTTGTAAGGGTAGTTTCATGTAATACCACAGGCCTATGTAGGACTCTGAACACCATTAAGAGGGAGTTTGGAATTAAGAGGGCGAGGGCTGTACTCGTGAGGAGGGGGTGCGACCCATGGGAGAGTTCAAGGCAAGGACCACTGAACACAGTGGTTCCAGAGGTTAAAATACCATCACATCAAGGTCCAGACGCCAAGACTGTAATCCCAGACCTAAACATAATAACATTGGCATGTAATGTGCCAGTAACATTATCACACCTACACTTCGTAATGGTTGAACCTCAAAGACTTCCAAGTAGGGATGAAGTGATAGAAGCATTTAATAAAGCTCCCAGAATAAGATTGTTCAGGGCAAGTGATGGTTTTGATGGATTACAAGCCATAATAGAGTATCATAGGGATATACTTAGACCTAGAGCAGACATGTGGGAAGTGGCAATATGGGAGGAGAGCATAACAATAGATAATGGTGAAATATGCTGGATAATGCAAGTACACAATGAAGCAATAGTGATACCTGAAAACATAGATGCCATAAGAGCCATGACTGAACTGGAATTGGATGGATGGAAGAGTATTGAGAAAACCGATAAATCCCTTGGAATAGCAAAGTAGGGAAAAACAAACAATAATATTTTTTATATTACTAAATCAACATGTATTTTGGAGGATTATGCTGTATAGTGAAATTGTTGATGTATATGAGAAGATAGAGGCAACCACAAAGAGGCTTGAAATGACAGATCTACTGGTGAATTTGCTGAGGAAGACACCTAAGGAAGTTATTGATAAGGTAATCTACCTCACGCAAGGTAAATTATACCCAGACTACTATGGCATTGAAATTGGATTAGCTGAGAGATTAGCTTTAAGAGCTCTATCAGAAGCCAGCGGCATAACTATAAGTGAATTGGAAGATAAGCTAAGTGAAACTGGGGATATAGGGCTTGTTGCAGAATACGCCTTACAGAGGAGGAAGATAAAGACTCTAACAGAATTCCTATCATCAAGTAAGAAAACCCAACTCACAGTTCTAGAAGTATACAACACCCTAGATGAAATTGCAAAAACATCTGGAGAGGGGGCTCAAGACAAGAAGATACGATTGCTTGCCGGAATACTTAAGAAGGCTACACCGAGGGAGGGAAAGTACATCATGAGAACCGTTACAGGAAGACTTAGATTAGGGGTTGCTGACATGACAATCCTAGATGCACTTGCAATAACCTTTGCACAATCAAAGGATGCAAGGGCAAAGATAGAGAGAGCATACAACGTATCCAACGATCTAGGGGAAGTTGCAAGGAGACTTGCGGAGGAGGGGCTTAGAGGAATGGATAAAATAAAGATAGTCATCGGTAGACCCATAAGACCAATGCTTGCAGAGAGACTCTCAAATGCAAAGGAGATTATGGAGAAGCTTGGTGGAGGTCTTGCAGCAGAATATAAGTATGATGGTGAAAGGATACAAGCCCATAAAAGTGGAGATAATGTTATACTATTCTCTAGGAGGAGTGAAAACATAACACACCACTACCCAGACGTATGCGAACTAATAAGGTCGGGGTTGAAGGCTAAGGAAGCTGTGGTGGAGGGGGAAGCTGTAGCAATAAACATACAAACAGGAGAATTCCTACCATTCCAAGAACTAATGCATAGGAGGAGGAAGTATGGTATAGAGGAAGCTATGGAGAAGTATCCAGTAACACTATTCCTATTCGACGTACTATACGTTGATGGAGAGGAAATGCTCGACAAACCATACTTGGAGAGGAGGAGGAAGCTTGAGGAAATAGTTGTAGAGGGGGAGAGGGTAAAGATAGCCACATCAAAGATTATAAAGAACACTGAAGAACTCGAGAAATTCTTCATGGAAGCAGTGGAAATTGGATGTGAAGGGCTTGTATGCAAATCCATAGCATCAGACTCCATATATCAAGCTGGAGCTAGAGGGTGGCTATGGATAAAATACAAGAGAGACTATAAATCAGAGATGACGGACACCGTGGACTTAGTGGTTGTGGGGGCATTTTGGGGTAAGGGGAAGAGGGCTGGAAGTTATGGAGCACTATTAATGGCTGCATACGATGATGAAACAGATACATTCAAAACAGTATGCAAAGTTGGAAGTGGATTCACAGATGAAGATCTCGAAAAACTACCATCAATACTTGAACCATACAAGATACCACACCCACATGCAAGGGTGGATGCGAAATTGGAAGCAGATGTATGGTTCACACCAGCAATAGTATTAGAGATTTTAGGTGCAGAAATAACCCTAAGCCCAATACATACATGTGCATTAAATAAGATTAGGGAGGGAGCTGGACTAGCCATAAGATTCCCAAGATTCACGGGGAAATATAGAACTGACAAGAAACCTGAAGATGCAACAACAGTGAAGGAAATAATTGAAATGTATAAGATGCAATTAAAGAAGATTGAGGAGCAATGAGGAAGAGTAGGGATGAATGGTGGGAGAATTATAAGAGGTATCTAGATGAAAGCCCAATATCAATAACAAAGCTGGTGGAAACATTATCCCCAAACAAGATTATACCATCAAAACAGTATGTGAAGATAAATAGGAAGTACACGTTATGGGAATTTCAAAGGGAAATTCTAGATAAAATAGTAAGCTACGATTATGGGTTGATAGTTGGATTACCAACAGGTTTAGGTAAAACATATGTGGCAGGAGCATACTTGGAAAGGAAGAGCTGTGAAAGAGGGGTAAGAATATTATTCCTAGTTCCATCAGTACCCCTAGGAGTACAACAAACAATATTTGCAAGGGAGAAGCTTGGAGTTAAAGATGCATACTTCATATCCGGAGCCATACCACCTGAAAGGAGGATGACACTAAAGGTTTGGAATGCAGGATTCGTGGTAACCACACCCCAAACATTCGCCAACGACCACCTATACCCATTCAAAGATGAAATAAAGAGGATGAAGAATGAGGAAGGAGGATTAATACAGCTAAAGGAGCTATTCAAAGTGGCGGAATTCGAATTCCCATACGATATAGTTGTGGCAGATGAATGCCAGAAATATATTGGGGAAACAGATGGATATGCAATACTCATGGCTGCAAAGGCATGTGGGAAAAAGGTTCTAGCTTTAAGCGCCACACCACAATTACACTCAAAAACGAGATTAGCGGAATTGAAGAGGATATTCGATGTGATAGAAGTATTCTCCCTAGAGCATCCAAGTATTAGGAAGCATATACCCCCAAGAATACTCTACATAGTTAGACTGGAAACACCACAGAAGCTCTTAGAAGTGTATAAAGCATTAAGTAAACAGGTATCAGCATTGGAATCTGAAATAAGGAAATTATATGGATCAAAACATCTAGATGAAAATTGTATTGAACATCCAATATGCAAGAGGAGGATGACACTAAAACTTTTAACCTTCAGATTAATT
>NZ_JANGFQ010000062.1:0-8410 GCF_024707025.1 Candidatus Culexarchaeum yellowstonense | reverse complement strand
GGTGGACATTACGCGGGGATAGCAATACTTATCAGTAGTGCCATTGCCCTTGTCATTCAGTTAAGCGTAAAGGATATAGTGTCGCTCTTCACAATTCCATTCTTGGGGGTAATGATGTTCATAGGTGTATTGGCATTGTTTAGGCAGAGGGGTGGATGAAAAATGCGTATACTTGAAATCGCTGGGTTCATGCTCATATTCACATTGACGCTTTCAGCCCTTAATGGTATTGGAATTTTCAGTTCAAACTTAAATGTAAATGTAACATACAATTATACGAAGCCTGGACAGGCAATAAATCAGACTATGCCTCCATCCATGAATATGACTAGCCCCGCATATACTGGGTGGATGAGTTGGGTGCAGTTATTCTATGTGTTAAGCAAGCTTCCAGAAATATTTCAACCAGCCTATAACCTTGGAGGCTACTTGCACAGCCTCATACCCATAATTCCATGGGAACTCTGTACAATGCTAACCACAGTTGTAGACATACTCAACTTGATTGCAGTAATACAGATAATAAGGGGGATAACCTTCAAATGGATGAAGTAAGCTTGGAGGTGAAGAATGCATGATGGTTAAACGTAAAATTCCCCCATCAATTCTAATCCTATTCATAGTTTTCTTCTCATTAATATGGAATCATGTGTATGCAGATGTAAATGTTGAGAGCCTAAATGTTGATGATGCATGGGTGAATCCAAACCAGCAACTGAAATTCACAGCACAACTATTAAACACAACAAGCAATCAGCCCCCAACAGTTTGGGGGTTAAGCTTCGATGGAGTGGATGATTACATCAATGTTTCCGCTGGACCTTCACTTGACATTACATCTGATAAATCAGTTACAGTGACTTTTTGGTTTAATATGCCAAATACTAGTTTATTTAGGAATGTTATGATTAAGGATATGGAGCTTGCCATATCTGTCGGGGGTGTAAATTTAGCGTTTAAAGATAATTGTGGCAATGGATATAGTGTAAGTCGAAGCTTAAATAATAATCTTTGGTATTTCTTTGCTGGGCAATATGATAAATCTGCCGATGTAGTGAGAATATACTTAAATGGAGTTTTAATTAGCTCAGGACTTTCTGGTAAATGGAGTCCCTCGCCTACAACAAGAATATTCACAATAGGTAATGGAAAATATCCAAATGTTGGTCCTGCCGCTAGATTCTATAAAGGGTTCATCGGTGAAGTCCGCATATACAATAGGACTTTAACCAGTGATGAGATTAGCAGAATATACAACTATGGCGAAGTGATAACTGATGGCTTGGTATTATGGCTATCGCCATCAAGCATAATTGGAAACACTTGGTATGACCTTAGTGGATACAATAATCATGGCACACTATACAATGATGTAACAAAGCTTCTGGTTTTAAACATGCTTGTAAACGGCACTGCAACTCCACTGCCTGGAACAATATTCAGTAATGGAACTGCAGTGTTATATGCAAATGCCCCTCAAAACATTGGAATCTACAATTACACTTTAACTGCAATCTACAATAACACGCTTCAACCAGTTGTGAAGACAGTTATGGTTAGAGTGGATGCATTAAAGATAACTCAACTTGTAACTGACGTATATAATGGATATGCATATGCAAAACTAGTTTACGCACTGGATGATCAGCCAATAGCAAATGGAATTGTAAGCATGCTTGGAAGCCAATACATCACCAACAGCAGTGGATGGGCAACAATTGATTTAAGAAGCTTCAACCAATTCTCATCCCCACTAGTTCAGCCTGTAAGGGATTATCAGCATGGAATAACATATCAGCTTCAAAGCCGAATACTCAACGCATATAAAACACAAATTGCAGACGTAAAGATTAGAAGCGTAAACCCAATTGTGAACGCTATACGCGGAACCAATTACATTAGATTCACAGCCCACGGAGACACAGTCGTAGAATTGCCAGGCAACGTCAAGCCACTATTAGTATATGTGAATGGACAGCCATACAGCAATTACGAATACGTCAACAATGAAGTTAGATTCAGAAATTTGGGGAGCGACGTAGTAATATATACAACTACAACATCCATACCATCATTCTATAACGGCCATCTCATACTTTCACCATCATTCTATAACAGCCATACTTCATTAACGTTAAGTGGAGGAGAATTATTATGGAGAGATGCATATGGAAACCTTTACCTAGCCAACAGCACATCAAACCTATCATACATTTACCTATACAACTTCACCAATTACAGGATTACCTTAGCTTATGGAAGTGATTGGCAGTCATTCAATTATACCAGTGACGTCGTTGCAGTTCAGCTTCCAACACATCCAATCACAGTTCAAATCAATTACTACGCCTATGAGAATAAGTTATACATTGTCTTCGAAAAGCCATTGCCAAAGCAAACTGAAATACCCATCCCACAGCTTGGGGAAAACACAATCTATGATGCTGCCAATTGGCTGCGGAGGGTTTGGGGGGACCTATCATACGCAGTATTCCTATTACTGCCAATCAGCATATATCTGAAGAAGCGTAGCGTAAGCTTAGCTGCAGCCTCACTCACACTTTTGGGGGCATCAACATTGGCTGTGGGTGGAATGCCCGAAACAGTTATGAACATTGCCAAAATCGCCTTAGCACTCGGAATAGGAGTCTTAGCCTATAAGGTGCTGTGGCGGGGGGGTGCAGTGGAGTGAGCCTGCAGCAAAACCCATTCTTCCAGCAACTACAATTGACACCCGAAGAAATTGTGGCTTCAAAACTTAATCAGCCAATTCAAAGCCGAAGACAATTAGCCGACATCATAGCTCAATCATACATGGCATGGAGAAGTCAGCAACTTCAAAAAATCCAGCAATACAAAACAGAATTGAAAAGCGAAATATCAGGGGAAGAGGAGGAAACAATTAAGCGGGCGAGTGGAGAGAGCATTGTGGAATGGTTTGAGCGGCTTCCACCAGAAATAAAAACGGAACTATATAAATTGGCCCCAGCCAAAACTGAGTTCTATCAATGGCTCCAAAGGAATCCAGAGTTCCGAATGCAAGTATATGCATTGTATAAGGATATTGTGATGGAGCAATATTTAAGGCAACTTCCAGAACGTGTAGAGCCAAGCCAAATTGAAAATTGGCTGGAAAGCTTGGGGAAGGATGAATCCAGATTATTAATGGCTATAAGTGGATACCCGGAATATAAGCCTCAAATCCAAATTGGGGGAAGCGGAGAAATAAAAATTGGACTTAAAGGTAGAGCTACACCAATAATAAACATTCCAGAGCAAGCTTCAGGAATAACCCAGCAATCATTTGTAGCCGGCAAGGGTGGAATACTGGCTGTAATTCCAAGAATACCAGTTGAGAAATCATTAACTGAGCAACTGCTTCAAACTCCAACCACACCAGAATTGGAGATTCCGAAACAGGCTTTTGCCGGTGTAGCAGCGGCATTTGAAACTGCAACTTTAGGCTTATTGCCAACATATCCCACGCCCCCAACAATATTCAAAGCCGCATTTGAACTTGCAAGGGGGAAAAGTGAATCGTTAGAGTTCCTGAAAACACATCCAGCCTACACAGTTGGAGAGGCGGCTGGGGAAGTTTTAACTGCACTTGCATTCACAAAGCTGCTTCCAAAACCAGTTGTGAAGGAGACAATTACAATTAAGCCTGAAGCCATATCTGAAGCAAAAATCCCAACAGCTGCAGGTGGAATGGAGGTGGAAAGGGCAATGCAAGTCAAAATTAGAGCAGCAGACCTGCCCATACAGGCGAAACTTGAAGACATAATTGGATATTCAGGTAAAACATTGATGGTTAGGGAGGCTGGACTTTTAGGGCCAACTGAAACAATCCTTGGAAAAACGATTAAAACTGGCGAGGAAACACAGAAATTGATTAGTGGAATGCTTGGGGAAAAGCCAATCTTGAAGGTTACAGTTACAGGTCCGGAATTTGTTGAGACTTATTGGAGGATGCCAAGTGGATTAGCTTTTGGTGAGGTCCGCAGCCAAGCAGTAGAGATAACTCGAAGCATCAGTGGAAAGCTGTCTCCAATTGACAAAGTTAAACTGTTATTTGGATTGGATGTTGATAAAACCATAATTGAAAGGGCAACTCAAATTGCTGAGAAGCCTCAACCACAACTCTTAACCATAACAGAAACAAAAATCAGTGGACTGCTCGTTAGAGGACCTGAACCAATTGAAAGGGCATTCAAAGTATTCATTGGAGGGGGAGAAAAGGCTGAAACTGCAACCATGCAGGCATTGAAAACTGTAAGTGAAGTTCCCGTGAAAATTGAATTTAAACTTCCAAGCGGAATAGTTGCAGGAGCAGTAGCATTATCGGCGGCTGCAATGCCCCATGCAATCCAATCATCAGTGGTGGGGAGAGAGATCGGTGAAACTGAACTTTCAACGCAAATCCAGCCGCCAGAAGTTATTCAGCCATTAAAGATTAACTTCAAAATACCCTTAAAACTTGAATTGCCGAAACTTGAAATGCCACGATCAGCATTGGAGAAGCAGTTGGGGGACCTAGCCCCGAAAACCGGTCCCCAGAAGTCACTGCTAAGCTTCCCAGAAGTGGAGCCGCCTAAACTTACACCTCAACTCCAACCCAAACTCGAAGAAAAAACAAGGCAACCAACCTCAACAATTGAACAGGAAATTCCGAGGATCAAAATTCAGCTTCCTCTACCGCAATTGGAAAAGCAGATTCCAACCGAGCTTCCAAAAGTATCATTTAAACTTCCATCAAAGCCTCCAAGCCTCCCAGAATTTGGGAAGCCATTCAATATATCATTCAATTTCAGTTTAGGTCCCCAGAAAACGAGGCGTGGGAAGCGGAAGACTAAGAGGAAGCGTAAGTATAGGGAGTATGTGAATCCATTCCCAGAACTAAATGAAGCCGTAAAAGGCATAGAGAAAGCTTTGAAATCATTGAAAATCAAATTTTAAACCCTTTTTTTGTGATCGTTATGGGAAGGCTTGGAAGCATTGCATTAACGATCATGCTGTCAATTGCATTAACCGTAATTGCCAATTGGAGATACTTCACTACACCAGAAATTAATCCGAAAAGCTACATTACCCCAAAAGATGTGGAAATAGTTAAGTTAGTATATAATTTGACTGGGGGATGGGAGAAAAGTGGAGATTGGAATGAATTGATTAGAGATGTTTATAGAATGTATGATTGGATCGTGCTAAACATAAATCCAGACTTCAACAAAACCAATTGGAGAACTCCAACTGAAACTTTGAGGGCTAGGTCCGCTAAATGCATAGACTACGCAACACTATTATGTAGCATGATTAGATGCTATGCGAAAATAAACGTTTACTGCATAACAATCGAAGATAAGGAGGGGAGGGAGGGACATGCATCAGTTCAAATTATACTTCCAAACAAGACCACAATAATACTGGATCCAGCAATACATTACACCACTGGAAAACCAAAACCAATTGAAGCTGAAACACTAAACTACATTGAAACATTAAAAGCCACATTCCCACTGCAACTTAGAAAACCTGAAATCACATATGCATTCAACGATGAAACCTCAACAACATTCACATCCACAAAAGAATACATTGAATGGCTGAAAAACCAGTAGATGCGGACCTAAACCTTAGGGCTGGGTCCACTTGAAGCGATCCATTATATATTATAATATATTATAATGTAGTAGTAGCCTGAAGATGAATGGGGACCTGAACCTTGGGTTTAGGTCTGCAAACCCGTTCTGAAAGGGGGCTTGTGTGTAACACTTCAATGAAGTCGATTTTTCCATGGAAAAATTTCCATGGAAATGCGTGTGTGCATGTGTGCTTTGTGCACCCCCCCCCCACTATTTCCCTTTTATCATGAAGTTGATGATGTGGATTGACTTTTTATTTATATTTTTTAAAGATTTTCTAAATATATATTATCATTACGCGAAGATTTATGCAGGCGATTCTAGAAACTTAGAAAACTTTATATGTTTCTAGAATTGTATGTATAATGTAAAAGGTGTTACTATGCCGAAGAAGGTTCCAAAGGGGAAAAAACAGTTATTAGTATTGATTGATTCTAAGATTGTGAAGGAGCTTTGGGAGATAATTAAGATGAAGTATCCAGAGTCAACTTATGGTGCATTATCATTGGAGGTTCAGGATGCACTTGCAAATTGGATTGCCCAGCACAAAGCACAAATACACACAAAGTCAATGAACCCTAAAATGCCTAAAAATCACGAAATCGCAAAGGAAATAATCGATTACTTACGCTCATGTGGATTTGAATTACAAGTGAATTTAAAGGTGTTACGCCAAGCAATAGCAAAATTCAGAGGAAATGATGAACGAACAATAAAAAAGTGGATTAAATTCCTAGAAGAAAACGGCTTCATAAAAAAGCTAAACCCACAAGTCTACGAAATCCTATAAATGGAGGAGGAACGTGGAATGACAAACAATAATAATGATGGCTTTCATCCGGACCCAAACAATCTAATTATGATGAAGGGTGTAGCTGCAGATAGGACGATGAGGGAGTTCGAGCAAATCATACGAGTAGACTTTTATCCATTAGCTGATGGAAGCGTGAAGATTCAAGTAACCTTTGACCGTAGACACATTCATCAACCAAAACTCTCGAAGCCCATGGGCTACGTATGGTTCAGCGAAGTATTCCAATTAGTAGACTTGGCGAAGGCATTCATGGTGGCAGCCATGGTGAAAAGCATAATTGGAAAATATGGCACAGACATCAAGCCAGACTCAATCTTAGTCGAGGAAACCATTAGCTTGGCATTTAAAAGCATGATGGATATGCTTAAGGAGGATGTAGTCTTCCTCTCAAAACTATACCTCAAAAACGTAATTAAACGGATAAAGGAGTTGCAGGGGGAGACTGGGAAGTGAAAGTTATGCCCGTGAAACTTCCAAGTGAAACTGAATACTATGATGATCCAAAAATACTGTGGAAATGTATGGTGTGCAAAGAGATTTTCACCTATGATGCACTCATAGAAATATATGTGAACGGTAAATTGAGATTGAGATGCCCAAACTGTGGAAGCATTGGGAGAATGGTGAAAATTAGAAAGCCCCGCAACAACTAAAAAATAATTATTATTTTTTATGTGGGTCCGTAAACTGCCCCTTTAATTGTCCCGCACCGCTTACATTTCCACTCTATCTCCACAATTATGCTTCCATTCCAAACCTTCACATATCGTTTGGTTGCAGTCATTCTCCCCCCGCAATTGTGGCATGGAATACTCTCATCATCCATCATATCGTTCACCTCTTAGGTATATATGTGATTATCTTCATTCCATCCACATATACCCTTTTAATTACACTCTGCCTATAGCAACTTAATTCACTGCTAAGCCTTTGAAAAGCATCATTCAACGTTGCATTGTTAAATTCATAGTGCAGTTGAACTCTTCCATTCCCCCAATCATTCCGTGCAACTGCAACCACAATTATGGACCTGAACTTAACATTGAACATGCTCATCCACATCATCCTCAATTGTTATTATTACTTTTTTACCTACAATGCTTTTCATCATTTCATGGAGGGCTTTTGGAATGTAAATTACATATCGCTTCCCAGATTTGCTTACCCTTGCCTTGAAAACTATGCTCCCCATACTTTCATTCACCATATCATTCAGTGTTGAATGCAAATACTTAAATATTACGATTAGAAACCATATATTTGATGAGCGTCAAACAAATGTTGAGGAATGTGGTTGCAGTATTGTTGCTGATATTAGTATTATATGTTGCATTCAATGTTGCCCATCCAGCACCATCAATCTTTTTCAAGCCACCATGACTCTGCGGACCTGAAACTTGGAAATCTTTGAAAAAAGAAAACATGTTTTATCATCAGCGGACCTGAACCATCATCAACTCATGTTTAAATGGTTTGAAAAAGTGAAAACTGATTTAAGTCCACTTACATCAACATTTAGTTCACTATACAGGAAAAAAAGTGTGGGTTTAGGTCCGCTTAAGGCTTCCTACATATCAAAACATATTCATGTGCTATCCTAGGAACATTTGGATTCTTATTGTAGTATAGGATCCTCCAGAAGCTTTGATTTTGAAGTCTAAGCTTGTATAGCTTCTCCAATTTAAATCCAACCCTACTCATTAGAAGCCAAGTATAGTATGGCAAGTCCACGATCTTCTTGTTCCGTATGAATGGCTTCACAATTATTATGGCTAATCCATTTGACTTCAAAACCCTATACATTTCCCTATAAACCTTCAGCATTTCGCTTAGATATGTTGGCTTACCATCCCTAGTCATCAAGCCCTTAATAACCGTTTCAATGTTTCCAAATGGGAGATTTCCAATGTTCTCTTTACTTAGGTTTGACGGTAGAAATTTAGCCATGTCTCCA
>NZ_JANGFQ010000061.1:0-8569 GCF_024707025.1 Candidatus Culexarchaeum yellowstonense | reverse complement strand
AAATAAACGTGAAAATAGGCGGAAAAACCATGAAACTAAAACTATGCAAATCATATGCCGAAGTGCCACCAAACCAACCACTAACAATAATTGGAAGCGGAGAAACACTAGAAATATCAATAAACCAAGGAAACGCAGCAAAAACACTGCAAATAGACATTGGAAATAAGATAATGGTATGGAAATGAACGATTTTAGTCTAAATTATATATGTTTGAATCAAATTTTACTATTTGATTGTGGTAGTGAGTTTACATGTCTTATACTGTTGTTGTATGTGCCCATAATGAAGAGGAATACATACTTAACGCTTTAAAATCAATATTCAATCAAACTGTCAAGCCGGAAAAGGTTATAGTGGTTTTAGATAGATGTACTGATAAAACGGGAGATATAGCCAAACTATTCCCCGTAGAAATTATTGAGAAGAATGAAGCAAAATGGAAATATTCATATGCTGAAAACCTTGAAATTGCACGTAAACATGTAAATTCGAAATTCTATGCCATAGTGGATGCAGACGTCATACTTGAACCAAAATACTTTGAAATCTTACTTAAAGAGGTTGGAGATAGAGATGCATGCGTGGGTGGCAGAATTATTACAAGTTGTAAAACAATTCTATGTAAACTCCTATCCCTATGGGAAAGAACATATGCACTCTCCCCTTGGAGAAGGCCTAGGGGGTGCGCATTACTGATAAGGAAGGATGTTCTTGACGAGATAGGAGGATTTGCTGATGTCCCAGCACCCGACACCCACGTTCAGGAACATGCTACTAAACTTGGCTACCAGGTTAGGGTGGTGGGTAAGGTTAAAGCATATCATATACGTAAAATAACTTTTAAAAGAGCCATAAAAACTCAATTCCAAACAGGCATAGCAAGATATAAGCAAGGAATAGGGTTAACAAGAACTTTACTACACTCCATAGCCAGATTAAGACCTTTTGTTATATTGGGTTACATTTATGCATTAATTAAAGATAAATTTAGAAGACAATAAAGATTTGTTGATCATGAGTGTGTTGATGATGGATAGGGCAGACTTTAACCCTAAAATTTCAGTTGTCATTTTAAATTATAATGGAATGAAATTTTTGGAGCCTTGCATAACTTCACTATTAAAATCCAGTTATGATGATTTTGAAATATTAGTCGTTGATAATGGTTCGAAGGATGATAGTGTAAATTTCCTGAGAAGAAGGTTCCCTAATGAACCAAAACTAAGGATAATTGCCTTAGGGAAGAATTATGGATTCGCCATGGGTAATAACATAGGTTACATATATACAAACCCAAAATCCAAATTCATCTTCTTCCTAAATAACGATACGGAAGTTGATAAAGATTGCATCAAAAACATTGTTAAAAAGATGGAAGAGGATGAATTCATAGGCGCAGCTCAGCCTAAAATAAGATCTCTAAGAAATAGAAATCTAATAGATGCTGTGGGTGGGATTGCTGATTATCATGGTAAAACTTGGCATCGTGGATCTAACGAGTACGATTATGGGCAATATGACTCCATAACTGAAACGTTTTATGCTCAAGGGGCTGCAATAGTTGTAAGGAGGAGCGTTATTGAAAAGGTAGGGCTATTTGACCCCCACTATTTCATGTATTATGAAGAAACTGATTTATGTTGGAGAATATGGCTTGCAGGATATAAGGTTGCAGTAATCCCAGAAGCTATAGTATATCATTATGGTGGTGGAAGTACTACATTCAAATCATCTGATTATGAAAAATATTTCAAGTTCTTTCATCTAAGAAGAAATCATTTAATGACAATGTTAAAGAATTACTCTGTACCAAACATTTTAAAATACACCTTAACATTCATGATTAAAATGTTATTTATCTCAATTTTATGGAGTTTTTCCGGTGAAAAGGTTAAGGCAAAAGCTTATTTGGATGCACTTCTTTGGATATTTTTCCACCTTAACTTAATTGCTAGAAAGAGGGTTTCTATTCAGAAGATTAGGCGAATACCTGATGCGGTATTAATGACAAAAATGGTTCCATCATCAATAATATAAATGCCAAGGCATTCATTAAACAAACTATTTACCAAGAAAAACTTATATTGATAGCAAGAATGATTTATCTTTAATGAAAATAGCAGTTGTACATACGAGTTTTATTTCAAAGGGTGGAGGCGAACGATTCATATATGAAGTTTTTAGCAGACTATCAAAACATTATGAAATTCACATATTTTGCAATAATATTAGCAATGAATCTTTTGACTTTAATAAATTTGAATGTAGCGTGATACCTGCAAGACATGATCTATTCGGGAAATTTGTTGCATATTATGAGGCAAAGGCTTTAAAGAGTGCTATAAAGTGCGCATTGAAATGGAAACCAGACATCATTTGGCTTAACAGAGGATATTATCATGCCAGTTGGATCATTGAAAAGCACAATATAAAAGTCATACCCTACGTTCACTACCCCATATCCCTAGAACCAATAAAAACCAGCTTCCTAAGGAGAGTTTATAGGAGGGTCATAAACCTAGAGGGCCTTGAACGTGAAGCGTTTGCACGAGTTCCAATAGTTTTATGTAATAGCAAGTATACAGAGTCTGCAATTAAAAGGGAGCAGCCCCTTGCAAAAACAGAAGTTGTTTATCCAGGGGTCGATCATAACAAATTTTATCCAACATGGGAAGATGAGGAATATCTATACTATAATAGCAGATTCCAGAAACCTAAAAACCATGAATTAGCTATAAAAATAGCGATAAAAACTAATTACAACCTCATACTATCTGGTTTTGTAAGCAAAAATAACATCAACTATTTTGAAAAGATCAAAAAACTTGCAGAAGGACATAGCAATATTAAGATTATACAAAATCCCAATGATGATACCATAATCAAGTTATTACAGAAATGTTCAATATTCCTTTTCCCATCATTGGGTGAGCATTTCGGTATAGCTCCAATAGAGGCCATGGCGTGTGGAAAGCCGGTCATTGGACATAAAAGTGGAGGTACCATCGAAACAGTTGGTGAGGTAGGTATTCTATGCGGCGATGATATAAATGAATGGGTTGAAAATGTAACACGCCTTATGGAAAACAAAGATGAGAGAATTATTTTAGGTAAGAGGGCCTTCGAGTTTTCAAAAAACTTCACATGGGAGAAGACTGTAAATAAAATACGCGATATAATAGAAGGTATTGTCAAGAAACCCTAAGCCTTTATTCACACCCCCCTTTTCAAGATATGCTTCTTTACAATAAACCAAAGCATCCCTATTGGTAGTATCAAACCTGCAATCGGCATTAATAAGCTATGTATATTCCCATGGGATCTAATGAGGTAATAAACCATTAATATCAAGTAGAGAGATGCTGAAATCAATGAGAATATTTTTGGAGAAAATGGTATTAACAAAATGGAAATTAACATGGAAGTATAATAAGCATACTTAAGCAACACATACCTTCTCCCAGACAGTATCTGCTGATAATGATAAATTACCGATGCACTAAAACTTGTCTTCAAATAATCAAAGAAACCTCTTGGCTTCTCCTTAATATGAACCGCCCTTTCTTTACTAACAACATACTTATACCCCCTACTTTTCAAACGGAATATCAATTCATCTGGATTCTCACCCTTAGAAAACCCAACAAAATATGCCCCAACATCCCTCAATGCCGATAATCTTATGGCAGCACAACTCATCCCTTGAGGTTCATTCATTGATTTATAAACCTTGTCAATCCACCCCTCCCTACCCCTTTCAACAACTGCTGGTACATTTATGAAAGCAACTTTTGGGTCAGATGAAAATACACTTTTCACTTCAAGTAATAAATTGGGAGGCACCACAACGTCAGAATCTACAAACAATATAAACTTTCCCTCAGCATAACGAATACACAGATTTCTACCCTCAACCACATCATAATCACCCCTAACCAGAACAATATCCCTATAATCACCAATATTCTCACATCTAAACCTTTGAAGTAATTCAAAAGAACCATCAGTAGACCCTCCATCCACAAAAACCAACTTCATCTTTTTCCTATCATACTGAAGACCCCTAATACCTTCAAGCGAATAATTCAACGTTTTCATAGAATTCTTCAACGTCATCGCAACTGTAATAACATCCTCCTCATACGACATTTCTACAATAAATATCCATCATATTAATTTAAAAAGACATTTCTACAAATTAATTTTCAACAATAATCAGTCTCTGTCGTTAACAAATGCACATAAATGTACCGCTATATGAAAAATACTACAAATAGATATCGGAAACAAGACAATGGTATGAGAAACTAATTGAAGTAATTAAATTTGATTTTAGATAAATCCCTTCAAATCAACATTTCTATGGTTTCCAAAATTTTTATTGCTCTATGAATGTGAGTATGATATTTTAGAAAGTGCTCTCGACCTTTCCTACAAACATCCTCCCATAAATCTTTAAGTAAATAATAATCAAGTTTTCTCTCCAATTCTTTAAAATTGCTAAAAAATATTGCACTTTCACCATCTACAAAATTGTTTTCGATAAAGATGAATGGTTTTTGAGAAACTAGTGTGGATCCATAAAATGGTATCTCCCAATAACGGTAGGTATCAAATCCAGTGCCTTGGGCAGAAATAGACAATTTAGAATTAGAAACTATTGTTTGATATTCATTATGGGGGATCCAATCTTTCCCAAACTTCCCCACAATCCTTATGTCAGCTTTAAGCTTCCTTTTCTTCACGTATTTAACTAAAAATTTATAGAGCTCCAATCTATATGAACTTGTCATGGAAGCTATAAAACTAATATCAATACTCTTATTTTTATCATCATTTACTTTATTTAGCATATCTGTAGCCACAGTTAAATTTAGGGGTAAAAGTTTAGGTAAACCTCTAATTGCAGGGAATGAAAATGAATTTAAATTTAACTTATTCTTACGTAATTGGTAAATATACACTTTGCTCCACATTTTTAAATAATGTTTATTTATTGATGGTGAAGATAAGATTTCCCTTTTAAAATATCCTTTCACTTTACTGCTGAAATAAAGCAATCGAAGGAAAGGATCATCCTCTCCATCTATGAAGAAAATTGGGGTCCTAATGGAATTATTACATAAAACTTTTCTCATAAGCTTTTTCTGATATTCTGACCTTAAAAAATTAAAAATTATAGCATCAAAATCATTCAAATCCGGTAGTTGATGATAATCATATTCATTATTACTAATGTAACCAAAATATCTGGGAGCTTTCCACATATATCTCCTATTAATCAAGAATCCAAAATTGTCTTCCTCTATTTCCATTTGACCATGAAGGTCATAACCAATAATTTTTCCATTTTTAACTGAAAGATGGTAAAGCGCTTTATATGGCCACTCTATACATCTCTGATGAAGAATAGCTTTTAAACCTTTAAAATAAATGTCTCCCTGATTAGGCTCTTCTGAAGTTATAAATAAAATTTTTAAATTAGGTATTTTTCCCATTAGAAATTCCCTCCCATATCGATTCCTTTTTGCAAAACAATAGTTTTATAACACGATAAATTTTACGTTGCTCAATTTTATGCTTTAACCACTTACAGTTTTCATCTATAGAGCCACTATTCACAAATAAAATCTCAAAATTAGGATAAGTTGTTAAAAGCAGTGATCTAAAACAGTTTTCAATGAATTCCATCCCATTATAATTTAAAACAATGACTGAACATTTTGGGGATGGTGTCATATTGCAATACAAATCATTGTTTTAAATTTTGCTATAAAATCGTTGCTATAACAATTCAACCTTATTAATGTAAAGGTTTACTAGTTGAAGAAGGGACTTCATTTTTTGACATATCTATTAGCTTTACGATTTTCTTTGCTATTGCTTTGTGACAAAGATTGTTGCGCCAGAAATGACTTATACTTTGTGGATCATAATAACCAACTTCCCATTTATGGGCATCTATTAGTAGTGCATTTAGTAGGGGGAGTTCAGTAAAGTCAGTTGCTATAGTCCCTGAAAATCCTCCCAATGTTAAAAATGTAAGGCACTCAATGGAGGTACCAACAATTGTGCACCCCATACAAACAGCCTCAGCTGCAGCTATACTGAAACCTTCCCAATTGGAAGGCATGAAAAAGATCCGTGATCTTGCTAAATGACGAATAACCTCATCACGAGGAATGTAACCAGTTAAATGCAGCTGATCTGGTATTCGTGAAGAAGCTATTTTGTTAATAAGCTTTTGAACAATCTCCTTGCCAGAGCCAACTATCACTATATCATAATCAGGTTTCAAATTCGCAAATTGACATAAAACCTTAACCATTCGGATAGTATTCTTTTGCTCTATTGCATCCCATCTTCCAAGAGCCATCACTTGTTTTTCCTTTTTTAAGGGAACTGTTGTACTTATGATGTCAGAGGCTACTGGATTTGGTACTACATGGATTTTTGAAGATAGATTGAAACCCCAATATAATAGTGAATAAGAGAGATTAATTTGAGCTTGGGGTGATTCGATTATTACTTTATCCGCTAATTTTATGTGTTCAGCAACGCGCCTAATCCTTCGATGTCTCATCAATTTGGTACGTAATACATGATAACTTCTTCTGAAGATTTCACCGAAACTTAACAAATTAAAATTTTGTAAAAGGTATCGGAAACTCAATCGTCTAGGATCAGTGGGAAAAGCATATCTACCATCACCATCGGCTTTCACTATAACAAACTTCCCAGCTTGTTTCATAGCTGATACCATAGGTAGATACCTCCTACTAAGCCAAGTATACGCCACAATTACATCATCAGGGACTGTGCGCTAATAATCTGTAGTTAATATTTGAGATCTAGTTGCAAATCTAATAGGAAATGGAGAAGCGTATGTCTTTAATTCCTGCTTATACAATGTAATCATTTCACTTTGAATTCCCAAGTCTAAAAAACCCAAAACAAGCTGTCCCGGGTCTTTAGTTTCATGTAAAGGTAGATATCCATCAAAAACACTCCTATCCTCATTTCATCATCACTAGTCCTCATTGCTAATGTTATTTTGCTTTAATTTAATCTATTTAACGTTTTTCGAATGTTTGTCGATGGCTTAAATTTATTGACAACCATTTTTACTTCAGTTTAGTACTGATAGTATAAAGTTCCTATAAGTTGGAATGAGTTTTGACCATTCGAAGAGTGTTTCCAATCGTTTCCTGTTTTTATAACCTAATCGTCTCCTAAGATCTTCATCATAATATAGTTTGAGTATGGCATCTGCCATGGCATCTATATCGTCGAGCTTAACATAGTGAGCATCATCATTAAAAACGCTCTTTGTACCAGGAGCTTCTTCTGCTAGAATAGGTTTGCCCGCCGCCATGTACTGGAAGAATTTCATGCGTTCAGCATAATAGCTTATGGGATGCCTGGTGGTTGAAGCTATGAAGAGGTCTGTTGCTGAAAAGGGTAACGTTATTTCTCCGTAATATAGAATCCTCGTAAAATTCATTTGATGAAAATTTAAATTCACATCAATAATGCATTTTCTCCATATACTTGATTTTCAGGTCGAGGTCCATGGCTTCGGATAGGGCTTCTTTTAGTAGGCTGGTGTATAGGTTGCTATCTCCAACAATTAATTTTACACTATTCAATAAGGCTTTCAACTTCAATTTTGGTGAAGCCCAATTGAGTGGTATAATATCGACTGGTAATCCTAAAGCATCTTCAAGTATACCAGATATTTCAGCAATCCTCTTGAGGTTTGGTTCGGGATTCATGAAAACTCCGACATCCAAGTCTCTAATGAAATTCCTTCTCAGAATTGAGCCGAAGAGCACAGCCACCTTCACATCCATAATTCCACCAAGAATCCCCCTCAACCTTCTTGAAGCATCTTCAATTGAAACTTCATAGTAATTGATGTTCAATTGGGAATGCCTCCATAACCTTACTTAGAAGCTCCCTCACACATTTAAAGTCGTCTTTTACAGCTTCATAAATTCTCTCATCATCAACTAGCCAGTAACGATGTATCAAAATGTCCTCAATCCAACCATGGATGTAAGATCCTTTACATAAGGCAAATTTAGCTTTTCAGCAATTATCTTAATAGCCTCCCTATAGGATGTTGGAGTTTGGAATATGCTTCAACGGCAATATGTATGCATAGAGAAATTATGGATTCCACGAGAACGATCACATTATATCGCATAGAATACTTTTCATCGAAATTCAATTGCATAAATGGTTTGGAAGTCAATCTCTGCAATTCATTCATTATGAATTTAATTTCAGAAATTCTAGCTCTTAAGACATCGGCATTCACAGGCATACCCAGCATCCCAACTACAATAGTTTGTCAATCATACTAGCTTAAAATCATTCCCATAAGAATCACTCTCTCCATTAATTGAAATCCTTGTATACAAAATTGAGTTTACAAATTTATATACACAAATTATACTCATAAATTATGGTGGGAGGATTGTCTACAGTTGTTCTTTCCGTGAGGGTGAGGAGGGAGCTTAAGGAGGAAGCTGAGAGATTAGGTATAGATTTGAGGGAAGC
>NZ_JANGFQ010000060.1:0-8830 GCF_024707025.1 Candidatus Culexarchaeum yellowstonense | reverse complement strand
GAAGCCATACACTGAAGGTGGAACAGTCATATTTAGGGTGAGGAAGGTAAAGTGA
This sequence comes from Candidatus Culexarchaeum yellowstonense, assembly GCF_024707025.1. Taxonomy (NCBI): domain Archaea; kingdom Thermoproteati; phylum Candidatus Culexarchaeota; class Candidatus Culexarchaeia; order Candidatus Culexarchaeles; family Candidatus Culexarchaeaceae; genus Candidatus Culexarchaeum; species Candidatus Culexarchaeum yellowstonense. The sequence goes on along the minus strand of NZ_JANGFQ010000060.1, from coordinate 8,775 downwards.
AGGTTGCAATAGTACTTGGGACGAGGCCTGAAATAATAAAGATGTCACCAATAATAAGGGAGCTGGAAGAGAAGAATATGGAATTCTTCATACTACACACTGGGCAACACTACTCCTATAACTTGGATCAAGTATTCTTCGAACAGTTGAAGCTCCCCCAACCCAAATATAATTTGAGGGTTGGCTCCGGAACACATGCTGAGGAAACTGGGAAAATGATGATTGGGATAGAGAGGGTTCTATTCGATGAGAAGCCAGATATAGTGCTTGTGGAGGGGGATACAAATACTGTGCTTGCAGGTGCACTTGCATCAGTTAAGGTTGGGGTAACTTTAGGTCATGTGGAAGCTGGATTGAGGAGCTTCGATAGGAGTATGCCTGAAGAGATAAATAGGATAGTTGCAGACCACGTTTCAGACATACTATTCGCACCCACAGAAGTCGCCAAGAGAAATCTGCTTAGGGAAGGAATCTCAGAGGAGAAGATACATGTGACTGGAAATACGATTGTGGATGCAGTATACCAAAACCTAAAACTAGCTGAAGCAGTGAACATTCCATTCGGAGACGATGACTACTTCCTCGTGACAGTTCATAGGCAGGAGAACACGGATAATCCCATGAGGCTTAGAAATATAATTGAAGGTTTAAAATTGGTAAGGGAATACTTCAACATGCCAATAATATACCCAATTCATCCACGAACATTGAAGAAGATTAAAGAGTATGGCATTGACGTGGAGAGGTTAAACCTAATAGAACCACTAGATTACCTGAGTTTCCTGAAGCTTGAGAGTAAAGCTAAATTGATATTCACAGATTCAGGCGGCGTACAAGAAGAAGCATGCATACTAAGAGTTCCATGCGTAACATTAAGGTATAATACTGAGAGACCTGAAACCTTGGAGGTTGGTGCAAATGTACTTGCAGGAACAGAGCCCAAGGAGATATTGGAGAAAGCAAAGATAATGATTGATGCGAAGAGGGATTGGAGGAATCCATTTGGTGATGGCAAAGCTGCCAATAGAATAATAAACATTATAAGTAGAGGGGAATATAGGCAGTTTAAGTGATTGGTTTGGCGAAGATACTGGTTACTGGTGGACTTGGATTTATAGGCTCAAACCTTGTTAGGGAGCTTAGAAGTAGGGGGCATGATGTCTGGCTATGCGACCTAACACATTCCCACGACCCAAAATCCATTAGATGTGATGTGAGTAAGTATAGGCAAGTTGAAAGATTATTTGAGCAGCATGACTTCGAATACGTATATCATTTGGCGGCTGAGTATGGGAGATGGAATGGTGAAGACTACTATGAAAACTTATGGTTGACGAATGCAGTTGGAACGAAGAATATGATAAGGATGCAGGAGAAGAGGAAGTTTAGGATGATATTCTTCAGTAGCGCCGAGATATATGGAGATTATGATGGCGTGATGAGTGAAGATATCCCCGAAAAGATACATATACACCTACTAAACGATTATGCAATGACAAAGTGGGTTGGGGAGATGATGATCAAGAATTCAGCCATGCAATATGGAACTGAAACAGTGATCGTTAGGCCATTCAACGTATACGGCCCAGGGGAGCATTATAATCCATATAGGGGGTTCATACCTAAATTCATATATAAAGCGTTACATGATGAACCATACACAGTATACTTGGGGCATAAGAGGACGCTTGAATATATCGATGACGTATGTAGGGCAGTTGCAAATATAGTTGAAAACTTCAAACCTGGAGAAGTATATAATCTTGGTGGAGACGAATTGTATGAGATAAAGTACATTTCAGACTTGATACTCAAATATCTTGGGAAGGATGACTCGAAAGTTACGTATAGGGAGGCTGAACCATTCACAACGAAGATTAAAAGGCCGGACTCAACCAAGGCGAAGAGGGACTTGAACTTTAGGGTAAATGTTAAGCCTGAAGAGGGGATACCGAAAACCATAGAATGGTTTAGGAGGGTGTATGGTAAATGAATTTCGAGGAAGTACTCAGCCATTATACTGGGAAGAGGATACTGATAACTGGTGGAGCTGGATGTATAGGGAGCAACCTAACAAGAGCATTACTTAAAGCTGAACCTGAAAGGATAATAATAATCGACGATCTATCAGCATCATATGAATGGAACATACCAAAACATCAGAAGGTGATATTCATACATGGAAGCATACTTGATGAGGAGAAGATGAAGAGGGCATTCAGCTACAAGCCACACTACGTATTCCATCTGGCAGCACACTTCGCAAACCAGAATAGCGTAGACCACCCTGAAACAGACCTACTGGTAAACGGCTTGGGAACACTGAAAACATTGGAATATGCTAATTTAACTGGAGTGGAGAAGTTCATATTCGCATCATCGGGATGCTCAGTATATGGAAGCCAAGCACCACTACCACTAAAAGAAGACTTCATATCACTACACTTAGATACACCATACCAAATCCACAAACTACTAGGAGAACTATACTGCAACTACTTCCACAACTATTACGGATTGCCAGTAGCCATAGCAAGATACTTCAACGTATATGGCCCAGGAGAAGTACCTGGAAAATATAGGAATGTTATACCGAATTTCATTTGGTGGGCAATGCACAGTCAACCACTACCAATAACCGGAACTGGAGAGGAGACAAGAGACTTCACATACGTTGAAGACATAGTTGACGGAACACTGAGGATGGGCGTAGTGGAGGAGGCTGTTGGGGAGGCAATAAACCTAGCATCAGGAACAGAAACAAGGATCATAGACTTGGCAAACTGGATAAACGAAATAACAGGGAACAAGGCTGGAATAATATTCAAACCAAGAAGAGACTGGGATAAAGCAATAAGGAGGAGAGCATCAATAGAGAAAGCTAGGAAAATACTTGGATATGAGCCAAAAACAGACATGAAAACTGGACTGAGAAAGGTCTACGAATGGATCAAGGAAAACATGGATAAAATAGAGAAAGTAGTGAAGTTTTGAGCGTTGGTGGAAAACATACTGTCAGTGGATGTGGAGGAAGTATTTCATGGCGAATATACACGACAATATAGACAAAACTTATACTACAGGACGCCAGATAACATTCCGCCTATATTGAAGATGTTGAAGGAATACAATGTTAAGGCAACATTTTTCATAGTTGGAGAAATAGCTGAAAAATTTCCGGAAATCATAAAAATGATATTGGAAGAGGGGCATGAAATAGCTTTCCATGGATGGACGCATGAACCATTATGGAAATTAACACCTGAACGGTTTAGAGAAGAAGTTAAAACCTTTAAAAAACTCCACCCCAATTGCATAGGTTTCAGAGCCCCATCATTCTCCTTAAACAATAAAACGAAATGGGTTCTAAAAATACTATGTGAAGAAGGGTTCAAATACGACTCAAGCATATTCCCAACGTGGACACCCCTATATGGCATGTACAATGCTCCAACACACCCATACCATCCATCTATAGTCAACATAACGGAAGAGGATAATAATGGTTCCATTATAGAGTTTCCTCTAGCCATATACGAGTTACTAGGACTCAAAATTCCCATAGCCGGAGGATTATGGTTACGTCTATGGAATTTAGGTCTAATAAAGAGGGGGATAAAGAAGATTAATGATAAAGGATTTCCAGCAGTCATTTACATACATAACTGGGAACTTGACGAGAAAACTCCTAAAATTAATACAGGAATTTTAGGAAGATTTCAAGTTTATCATAACTTGAATAAAGCAAAGCAAAAACTAGCATTCTTGCTGAGCGAATTCAAATTCACCAATTTCTCCACATACATTAAGGATTCTCTGAAGTAATGGGCTCAGTTTTAGTTACCGATGCATCTGAAAGAACTGCCTTAGCAGTCATAAGATCTCTAGGTAAAAGAGGAATAAAGGTATTGGCTGCCGATGCCACAAGATTTAATGCTGGATTCCTATCAAAATACTGCACTCAAAAAGTGATCTACCCTTCACCGATAGAAGATAAAGAGAAATTCGTGAAATCATTACTACGCTTGATGAAAAACACAAAATTAGACTTACTAATACCAATAACCGACTTCACCATGATACCAATTCTCGAACAAAAAGAGGAATTTGAACAATATGTTAAGGTGGCAGCACCCCCCTATGAAGTTGCAATGAAAGCTTATGATAAATTCCAAACAATTAGTATTGCAGAGAAATGTGGAGTACCGCATCCTAAAACATTCCTAATAGATGATGTAAAAACTTTGAGGGAAGTGACGGGCGAACTTAACTATCCAGCAGTTATCAAACCTAGGATGAAAGTCTTCTGGAAAAATGGGAGAGCAATCATGATGAAAGTCACATCAATTAATTATGCGTACAATAAGGGGGATCTTTTATACAAATATAATATGTTAATGAATAAGCTTAAGGGTATCGCACCCCCCGACTTTTTCCTTGTACAGGAGTATGTGCAAGGAGTAGGATATGGCGTGGAAGTATTAATGAATGATTCTTCTAATTTAATCGCATTGTTCATGCATAAAAGATTACGTGAATACCCAGTTACTGGTGGAGCTAGCACATTAAGAGTTAGCGTGTGGAATAGAAGGTTAGCAGAATATTCAATAAAGCTACTAAAGGAAATGAAGTGGCAAGGAGTTGCGATGGTGGAATTCAAATTAGACGAGAAAAATGGTAGTACAAACCTAATGGAGATTAACGGAAGGTTTTGGGGGTCTCTACCGCTAGCAATAAATGCAGGAGTAGATTTCCCTTACCTCCTATACAAAGTAATGATAGAAAAACATACTTTCCCTATCGGAGGCTATAAGTTAGGTTTCACTGAAAGATGGCTTATACCCGGAGATGTACTATGGCTATTCGATTCGTTACTTCGAAATTCTGGGGACTCTAAATTTATTGCGCTTAAAAAATTTTTATCTCCTCCGTTTCTACCAGATGACGTTATCTCATTAGATGATTTTTTACCGACAATAGGCGCATTAACCGAAGTTTTACGCTATGTCATAGAGGTCTCAAGGGGGAAGCGAACAGTCTATGGTGAGATGAAAGTTAAAAAATGAATGTCTTAATATTTTCACAAATATTTCCTCCAGATCTAGGTGGAAGCGCTACAAGAGCCTATAACGTTGCCAAGGGACTCCTAGCTCATAACGTGAATGTAACTGTTATTGCAGGCTTTCCACATTACCCCACTGGTAATGTTCCTAGACATTTAAGGAAAAAGGCTCTGGCCATTGAATATTTTGATGGTATGAAGGTAATAAGAACGTATATGCCTCCCATTCCTGCAAAAGGGTTTATTAACAGAATTATACTTTTTACATCTTTTATGTTATCATCCCTGTTTCCATTCTTCCTAGTTAGGAGGATAGATTGTATATTTGTAGCAAATCCCCAAATATTATCCATATATCCCGCTTTAATCTACAAATTTTTCCATAGGTGTCCAGTAGTACTAAATGTTGATGACCTCTGGCCAGAAGATATTGAACCCGAAATTACTCGGTCTTCTCTGATAAGAAGGTTGGGAGAAGTGTTAGCTAAAATAGCGTATGTCATAGCTGACGCTATAACTCCAATAAGCCCCGGCTATACAAAGGTAATTAACGGCAAATACGGAATTCCTGAGAGCAAAATTCATGTAGTCAGAGGTGGAGTAGACACAAGCAAATTCAAGCCAATGCCAAGCAAGAACGATGAAAAATTTACGGTTCTGTATAGTGGTGCTTTCTCAGTTGCATACGATTTTGATCAAGTGCTCAAAGCAGCGAAAATACTTGAAAAATATGAAGATGTAGAGATAATCTTGCAGGGAGGAGGGGAATTGCTCCATCATGTTAAACAGAGAGTCGCAGAGATGAAGTTGAAAAATGTAAAAATAATTGATAAAATACTCAGTAGACAAGATGTAGCGAAGTTAATGAGCGAGGCAGACGCCCTACTATTGCCGCTTAGAGACTTTGGAAGACCATATCTCGGAATATCATCAAAACTATATGAGTACCAGGCTGTAGGAAAGCCAATAATATGCTGTGCAAATGGTCAACCAGCAGAGTATGTAAATGAAACTAAGTCTGGAATTGTTGTGAAGCCTGGAGATTATAAAGCTTTAGTTAATGCCATACTATACTTGAAGGATAATTCGGAAATTGCCGAGAAGCTGGGGACTTCCGGAAGAAATTATGTTGTTGAAAAGCTGTCGATAGAGAGTATTGGTAGAGAAATGTTAAACGTATTTCAGCAGATAGTTAGAGAAGTTTGATACTATGGAATTTTACTGCTTAGCCATGCTAAAGAAACAAAAATGTTTAATATTTAATGAGCAAAATAGATATCCATTAGTTGATGAAAAATGAAGAATAACGGTAACGTGAAGAAACTTAAGGTTGCTGTTGTTGGAGCTGGGTTTGTGGCTCAGAAGAGGCATATTCCTGCCTTCCTCAGATTAAAGAAATATGTTTCTTTGACTGCTGTGTGTGATTTAAACTATGAACTTGCAAAGAATGTGGCTAAGACATTTGGCGTACCAAATGCGTATTCCAACATTTCTGATATGCTTTCGAAGGAGCATCCAGATGTAGTTGATGTATGCACTCCACCACAGGTTCATGCACCTGTTGCTGTTGAAGCTATGGAGCATGGTTGCCATGTATTATTGGAAAAACCTATGGCTTCCAGCGTAGCTGATTGTGATAAGATGATTGAAGCATCAAGAAAGTATGGTGTAAAGCTTAGCATAGTTCACAATCAGAGGTTCTATCCTCCTTTCTTAAAAGCTGAAGAGCTTGTTAAAAATGGTGCCATTGGAGAACTAACTGGAATGAGGATAATATCATTAACACCTAGAGAGGAATACTTGGTTCACGAGAAACATTGGATTCATAAACTACCTGGAGGAATAATTGGGGAAACAGGGCCACATGTCATATACATGTCACTAGCCTTCGTGAAAAACGTTAAAAACGTAGAAGTTGTTGCTAGGAAGATAACTAATTATCCATGGATATTGTATGATGATTATAGAATAGAGATTGAAGGAGAAAACATCACCAGCTCCATAATAGTCTCACATACAAACAATTACACAGCAAGCAAGGTTGAACTCTTCGGAACAGAATATTCATTGGAAATGGACTTGCAGAGTATGCTACTAATTCGATACAGGAGAAGTAATCTCAAGACAGTTAGCATTGCGAAAAGTTCAATAAGTAATGCTTGGCAAACAATAAAAGGTATAGCTTCAAACACTCTTAAAACCATGCTTGGTGAGCCAATGCTTGGCCATGACATCATGATTGAAAAGTTCGTTAAGAGTATCATTAACAATCAGTCAGTACCAGTAACGCCAGAAGAAGGTAGAGAAACTGTTAGAGTGTTGGAGTCAATTGTTGAGAAATTAAAGTCCAAGTAACATTCTGAGAACTATGAACCATCTGGAGTTAATTTATAGTATTTCTCCTGTACCAGTTCAAAACATAATCATGTCTGCTTATGGTTATTACTGGGCATATCTAAAGTACTCCAGAAATTTTGATCATTTTCTTAAATGGCTGGAAAAAACTGAACACTTAAATAGAAGGGAATTGCTGGAGTTACAGACAAAGGAGCTTAGGCGAGTAATAAATTATTCGTACTATAATGTTCCCTATTACAGGAGAGTATTTCGAAGGCATAACCTCAAACCTGATGATATAAAAACTATCGAAGACCTAAAGAAAATTCCAATACTCACAAAAGAAGACGTCAGATATAACTTTAAATCTCTAATCTCGCAGAGATATCACCGTTGGCAGTATAGTATTAAGCATACAAGTGGCACTACAGGAACTGCACTTAACATAGTGTGGAGTAATGAAGCCACAATGAAAGAATACGCCTTCGTAGAAAGGATTAGAAGGAGAGCAGGGGTAGATTCAAGAGAGTTGCATGCCACATTTGCTGGAAGAATTGTAGTTCCATTAAGACAGACTAAGCCTCCATTTTGGAGGTATAACAGTGCTGAAAAACAGTATTATTTTTCGATGCATCATTTGACAAAGGAAAATTTAAAGTATTATACGGAGAAACTTAGGCAAATTCATCCATCTTACATAGAGGGTTATCCTTCTTTAATTTATGTCGTTGCAGAGTATATACTTAAGTATGAAGATCCGATTCCTGTAAAAGCAGTATTCACATCATCAGAGACCCTTCTTTCTTATCAAAGAAAAAGCATTGAGGAAGCATTTCAATGCAAAGTTTTCGATAGGTACGGAATGACGGAGCTTGCTGCATCGATTGGAGAATGCGAAGAGGGTGGATACCACATTGACGCAGAATATGGTATAATAGAGTTTCTTAAAGATGGCGAGGAGGTTTCTGAAGGTGAGGTTGGAGAAATGGTATGTACCAATTTTATTAATGACGCATTTCCACTCATAAGATATAAAATTGGGGACTTAGCAAGACCATTAGGAGACACATGTTCATGTGGAAGAACTCTTCCTCTAGTTAAAGAGATAATAGGTAGAATTGATGATATTCTGATAACTAAGAGGGGGGCTTACTTAGGTCGTTTGGATCATATATTTAAGGAAATGCACAATATTAAGGAAAGTCAAATAATACAAGAAAGCATCGACAAGATAGTGGTTAAAGTTGTACCGAGAGAAGATTTTTCTGAAAAAGATATTAGCAAGTTAATTAAAGAATTTCAAAAAAGATTTGGTACAGATATGGAAATAGAAATAAAACTTGTAGATCAAATTCCACGAGAAAAAAGTGGAAAGT
>NZ_JANGFQ010000059.1:0-9042 GCF_024707025.1 Candidatus Culexarchaeum yellowstonense | reverse complement strand
ATGGAAAAGCATATCATGATGATCATAAAATTTGGAGGTAAGTGAAATGGTTGAAAAAGTGAAGACTGGAATACCTGGATTAGATGAAATCTTGAATGGAGGGATACCACGCAGAAACGTAGTCCTATTGGCAGGGGGACCTGGAACTGGGAAAACTATAATGGGACAACAATTCCTATACTATGGCTTAAAGAATAATGAGCCAGGAATATATGTGGCTTTAGAAGAGCATCCAGTACAAGTTAGGATAAATATGCAGCAATTCGGCTGGGATGTTAAGGATTATGAGGATGAGGGAAAGTTTGCAGTGATCGATGCATTCACAGCAGGGATAGGTGAAGCAGCCAAGAGGGAGAAGTACGTTGTTCCAAGCCCAGACGACTTCCCAACACTAACAGACCTAGTTAGACAAGCAATAAGAGATTTGAATGCAAAGAGGGTTGTAGTGGACAGTGTAACAACATTATACATAACAAAACCTGCAGTGGCAAGGAGTATAGTACTACAATTGAAGAAAGTGCTATCAGGTCTTGGAACCACATCAATATTAGTATCACAAGTAAGTGTAACTGAAAGGGGGTTTGGAGGTCCTGGAGTGGAACATGCAGCAGATGGAATAATAAGATTGGATTTAGATGAAGTACGTGGAAAACTGTATAGAAGCATAATTGTATGGAAAATGCGTGGAACAGCACACTCCATGCAGAGACACCCATTCGAAATAACTGATAAGGGGATAGTTATATATCCAGATAAAACATTAAGTGTAGATAGAGGTGTAAGTGCATGAGCATAACACTATCACCAATAGGAAGGGAAGATATAAAGAACCTTGAAACAGCACTACTAATAGAAACACTATTCAGAAAGGATGTATTAGAAGCATTAAAAGATCCATCACAAAGAATAACTTGGCTAACATCACTTGGAATAGCTGCAGGAGCTCTAGCAAGGGAAAAGGCAAAAATGACAACAAAACAGATAGCAGAAGAACTTGGAATAACAGAAGCCACAGTTAGAAGCCACTTAACAGGGAAAACAAAAGCCGGACAACTGGTAAGAGAAACCTACGAGAAATTCATAAAGGAAGGAGTAACAATGAAATCAATAGAAATACTACTATCAAAAGACGAAATAACCAACAAAATAAGCGAACTAGAGAAGACAATTGAAGAAATGAAGAAGAAAATTGAGGAATTGAAGAGTCTACTTAAATAAAAACACCCATTTTTCCCCTTCAATTTAAAGATAAATTATTAGGATCAAATATTCTGCTCCAAGAAGGATTCCAAAATGAAGGCTTTACTTAAAACTTCATGATAATAACCCTCAACATAATTGTATGTGAAAGATTCAGAATCATTCAAAACTCTCCGGAAAATCAATTTAAACATATGGAAATCGTATGGACGTGTGAGATCTATGAGGAAACTGCCTAAATCATTTTCATACATAAACGTTTTAACCTTATTGCTGTAGGATAAGCCAATGACAGGCTTACCCATCATAGAAGCCAAAATAAGTGGATGTAAACGCATACTAATAACACAAATTGACCCTCTAAGCAAGTCTAAGAGCCTATTGAAGGGCATTGAACCATAAAAGACCACATGAACCATACTCAAATTATTAACATTCTTCAAAACTTTAAGGGCAATATTCAAATCGGATTTTAAACCATGCTGAGCAATTAAGAAATACACCTTCACCCCCCTAACATCAATCAAATAGTTACAAAAATCAGATAAAACATTAACAAGATAATGTAAATCTAAATGTTCACCCATTAAAGGCATAACGTTACTTGAAATATCCTTCAAAACCAAAATTACATATGGATCCCCACCACCATTAAACTCAAAATTTGAACGAAACCTACTCAAATCATTGTAAATGAGGTAGGATAAATCCCTAAATACAAGAATGGGTTTGGAGACTGCTAGAGAATTGAGAAAGGCTCTTGAAACCAAATCCCTAACAGTAACTACATCTGAAATCCCCACAAGCAATCTAACGAGGAACTTATCGATTAAGGAGAAGGAGTGGGGGAACTCCACCCCCACAGACAACAACACAACTTTACAACCAGAAAGTTTGAAAAGCAAACTATAAAGGAATATGGAGAATATTGTGAAGCCGGGCTGAAGAATCCCACCACCACCCAAAACTAAAACCTTACTACTAAACAAAACTTTAAGGAAACCCAATGGATCCCTCAAACTAACAGCTTCAACACCATAACGTAAACGAATAAATTGTAGATTAGCATTAAATTGACTGGAAACAACAACGATCCTAGACTTATCAATAAACCTACTTAAACGTTTAACAATAGCATACAATATAACATCATCACCCAAATTCCCAGCACCATAATACCCAAAAACAGCAATATTCCGCTTAAATATCAGCACAAAACCCCAAACGATAATAAAAACAGAGGATATATGTAAGGAATCACGTGAAAAAAGGTGGAAAAAGCATTTCAAATATTAGGAAAAGAATTTCAGCATAAGGAATAGTCAAGATAAACTCAATAAAACTTTTACCCACAAAATAAACCATAATCTTATTTGAAAACCATTTTAATAGTGTCCAACCCTATTTTTGTCGCAAATACCATGAGCATTAATGCTATTATTAAGAGTAGTAGTGCATATGGCATCGACCCCAACAATTTAATTGCATTTCCACCACTGGCTAGTAATGCTAACCATGCATAATCCATCCATACATGACTCACATACATTACACTCAACCCTCTCACCCCATATTTTGCAGATTCCTCTATTAACGGATAGCCAACCGTAAGCCACCATGTTAAGAAGTATGCATTAAACCCTGTAAGTATCACCCCTATACCTACAGCTTCCAAAGGATTCAATACCGTCAAGTTTAATTCCGTAAAGGAGAATGCGCCACTTTGGAAAATATTCATGGAATCTTTAATTAGGAGATAGGAAAAGTATGCTAAGAAAAACGTAACTATAACGTTAAGTATTAACTTAATCTTCATTTTCATTAAAAACTTCCTGAATTGATTGATGAGTTTATAAAGCATGGTTACATATGGAAGTTCCACTATCATATGTCCCAAAGCTATCAAGAGACCTCCAAATAACCCCATAGAAGCTCCAGTAACTATTGCTGAAGCTGATAATGGCCCAGGACTTAAAGCTCCACTAAGCGTTATGGCCAATGTCAAAGACACAAGCTTCCTCACATTCATCATGAACACCTTAGGCTATAAGTTTAAAATTATTGATGAAGGATTTGCTGTAATAAACATTAAAATTTATTGATAAGAATTATGTTGTGAAAGGAGTTTTACTGCAAAACTATGCTGGAATTGTTAGAGCCTCTAAACTCTTTGGAAACTTGGTTAAAACTATGGGTTTATCTTCACCAATAACCACGGTATCTGAATGTCTAAAACCACCAAACCCATAGACACAAATCATAGGCTCCACGGTGGTAACCATATTAGGCTTCATAATCCTATGATTGAAAGCCATATCATGCCAATACTCATGCCCACCTAAACCTATACCATGACCAGTACGATGGAAAACGTAATCGCCGAAACCAGCATCCTCAATAACCTTAAGTGCAGCAGCATCAATATCAGAAACCCTCCTCCCAGCAACACACATACTTATCCCACACTCCTGAGCCTTAGTGGCAACTTCAAAGAATTTAACATGCTTCTCACTAGGTTTACCAACTATGAAAGTCCTCTCATCCTCAGCCCAATAACAATTCAATCTAACACCAACAACAGCCAGCAAAGTATCACCCTTCTGAATCCTCCTACCATTAGGCATACGCCAACCATGAGGCATAGCACCTTCAGGGCCAGTACCAGTAAACCCTGCAGAAACCTCTATGGAAACATCGGAGGGATACCTCTTAGCAGCCTCCTTAGCAATTTCATAAGCAACTTTATGGCCAATTTCAACATTAGATAAACCAACCTCTATAGTCTCCCTCATCTTCTCCAAACCATAATCAGCCAATTCAGCAGCTTTACGCATCAAATCAAGTTCATATTCATCCTTAACTAAACGCATCTCTCTCAAAATCCATGAAGCATCGTACACTTCAACTCTAGGTAAATGCATTTTAATGAAGGATTTAACCGCAGAATTATCCACATCAAACCCTATTGAACCCTTAACAACCCCCTTATCCTCCAACATCCTACAAACAAGGAATGGGAAATCCTTGGTGTAATACCTCCTACCAGTCAATCTTGGATGCTCATCATAAAATACAACATCCTTAATCCAATGAGCCCCCTTCTCCAACCCATACCTATAATGGTTAAAGGAAAGCTCATTTAAAATCATGGAAGGCTCACCATCAATTGGAATCACGGTAGCCACAGGCCTCTCCCAAGGCTCAACATCCAAGAAGAATCCTGAAACATAAATCGTATTTAGAGAATCAAAGACCACTAAAGCACTGAGTTCACTCTTAGACAGAAACTCCCTAATGCGATTCATCCGCCGTTTATAGACATCCAAGTTATACAAACAAAACACCCCAAAGAAACATTTAACTAAAAACACCGTTTAAGATTTACGTTCCAAAAACTGTAAATGCATAAATGCAACACGTATATATCGGTAAAAGCAAACAATGATTTATGGGAACTTAAAGGGGTGGTGAAGTGAGCAAACAAATTGAAATCCAGAAGATAGAGAGGGAAATCGTAAAGAGGAGGAGATCAATTAAACCAATAAATGAAAGAATTGCAAAATTAAGGGAGAAAAGTGAGAAAAGCCCTGTCAAAGTTTCGCTGGAAAGAGCAAAATTAATAACTGAATTTTACATGAGCGGTAAAGCTTCCGGAAAATCCACCCCAGTACAAAGGGCATTAGCCTTCAAACATTTAATGGAAAATGTCAGCATACCCATTGAAGAGGGGGAATTAATAGTTGGATTGAGGGGGACTGGACCAAAAGAGGTACCCACATACCCAGAAATATGCTGCCACAGCCTTCAAGACTTAGAAACACTGAAAAGCAGGAAGAATATGCCATACCAAGTTGATGAAGAAACATATCAATACTATAAGGAAGTAGCAATACCTTTTTGGAGAGGAAAGAGTATAAGGGATATAATATTTGAAAATATGCCAAAGGAATGGATAGACGCATATGAAGCGGGAATATTCACTGAATTCATGGAGCAAAGGGCACCTGGACACACCGCTGGAGGAGGGAGAATATTCAAAATTGGAATAAACGATATAAAGAAGGAGATAAAGGAAGCAATGGAGAAACTGGATACAAGCGACCCAGAATACTACGAGAAAATGGAAGAGTTAAAGGCTATGGAGATAGTTGCTGATGCAATACTAATATACGCGAAAAGATGTGTGGAAAAACTAAGGGAAATGCTTGAAAAGGAAAGTGATCCAAGGAGGAGAGAAGAATTGAAGGAGATGATTGAAATATGCAGTTGGGTTCCAACAAACCCACCAAGAACATTTTGGGAAGCTCTACAACACTACTGGTTCATACATGTAGGCATAACCTATGAAACAAACCCATGGGACTCATTCACCCCAGGAAGATTAGATCAACATTTATACCCATTCTATAAAAAGGACATCATGGAAGGGAGACTCACAAGGGAAAGAGCAAAAGAATTACTACAAGCCTTCTGGTTAAAATTCAATAATCAACCAGCAGTACCAAAAGTTGGCGTTACAGCAGAAGAAAGCTTCACATACAATGACTTCTCAAAAATAAACATAGGAGGATTAACAGAAGACGGGAAAGATGGAGTAAATGAACTCTCATACCTAATACTCGAAGTACTAAGTGAAATGAGAACACTACAACCAAACACAGCAGTACTAGTAAGTGATAGAAATCCAGATAGATTCATAATAAAAGCAATAGAAGTAATGTCTCCAGGATTTGGAGAACCACCATTCTTCAACTTCGATGGAGTAATAGTGAAAATGCTTAGACAAGGGAAAACCCTTGAAGATGCAAGAACCTCTGGAGTTAGTGGATGCGTTGAAACAGGAGCTTTCGGCAAAGAAGCATACATACTCACTGGATACATAAATCTACCAAAAATACTAGAAATAACTCTAAACAATGGAATAGACCCAAAAACTGGGAAGAAGATTGGATTAGAGACTGGAGATCCTAGAAGCTTCAAATCCTTTGATGAATTATGGGAAGCATTCGTAAAGCAGTTTAAATACTTCATGGACATAAAGATGAAGGGGAACGACATAATAGAAGCAATATATGCAAAGTATCTACCAGTACCATTCCTATCACTATGGATAGAAGACTGCGTTAAAAACGCAAAAGACTACAATGCTGGAGGAGCAAGGTACAATACACAATATGTGCAGATAGTTGGATTGGGAACCTTAACAGACTCGCTGGTAGCAATAAGATATCATGTATTCGATAAAAAGGATATAAAGATGGAGGATCTTCTCGAAGCTTTAAACAAGAATTTTGAAGGATACGAAATCCTAAGACAAATATTACTGAATAAAACGCCGAAATATGGGAATGATGATGATTATGCAGATGAAATAGCAAAAAGGATAGTTGACATGGTAGTTAAGATAGTTGAAAGCTATCCACCAACACCAATAAGAAGAGCAACAAGAAGAGTATACTTCCTACCAACAACAGTACACGTATACTTCGGAAAGAAGACAGGTGCAACACCAGACGGTAGACTAGCAGAAAAACCATTATCAGAAGGAATATCCCCAGTACAAGGAATGGATAGAAAGGGGATAGCAGCCGTATTCAGATCAGTGACAAAAATAGATTGGGATAAAACTGGTGGAGCACTCCTAAACATGAGACTCACACCAGACCTCGTAGAAGGAGAGGAAAACATAAAGAAACTTGCACAACTACTAAGGGTATTCTTCAGGATGGGTGGACACCACGTACAATTCAACGTTGTAACCACAGAGCTATTAAGAGAAGCACAAAAGAGACCACAAGATTTCCAAGACTTAATGGTTAGAGTTGCAGGATACAGCGACTACTTCGTAAACTTGCCGAAGGGGTTACAAGATGAAATCATTGCAAGAACAGAACATAAAGAATTCTAAAGGGGAAGTTAAGGGGCTAATCTTCAATATACAGAGATACTCAATACATGATGGACCTGGAATAAGAACAACAATATTCTTCAAAGGATGCCCATTAAGTTGCTGGTGGTGTCATAATCCAGAAGGGATATCCCCTAAAAAGGAGATAATGTACTTTGATTACAAATGCATCAAATGCAAAACATGTAGCAGAGTATGCCCAACAAAATCCATAAAATTTGCTGATGAAAAAATCGTGATAAACAGGGAGAGCTGCATTGGATGTGGAATATGCGCAGAAGCATGCCCCACGGGAGCAATAAAACTTGTAGGGATGGATGTAGATGTGAAATATCTCATCACGGAAATAGAGAGGGATATAAGACTATATGATGAAACCAATGGTGGAGTAACATTCTCAGGTGGAGAACCACTATACCAACCAGAATTCTTAATAAATCTGGCAAAAGAATGCAAGGAAATTAACATCAACACAGCCCTAGACACATCTGGATACACTACAAAGGAAATCATGCAAACAGTGGCAAAATATATTGACATATTCTTGTATGATGTAAAAATAATGGATGAGGAAAAACATAAAGAGTACTGTGGAGTATCAAATAAACCAATAATAGAAAACCTGAAACTACTTGTGGAATTAGGCCGGGCAAAGGACATAATACTGAGATTCCCAATAATACCTGGAATAACAGATACTGAAGAAAATGTTCAAGGCATTTCAAGACTAATAACCGAAAAATTAAGGGGTGTAGGTGAAATTGACCTCCTACCATTCCATAGCGTGGAAGAGAAGTATGCCAGACTTGGAAGACCATACCTGATGAAAATTCACAACGCCCCCACAGATGAAACATTAAAAAGAATAAGGGAAGAATTTGAGAGGATAGGGTTATATGTCAAAATAGGAGGATAAACACAATAACCGCATATACCAATCAACAATCCACTTCGCTAAAACATTAAGTTAAATATACCTCACACAACATCATTATTATTCATGAAACACAAGTTATTTGTAACCAGAGAGCTTTTCAAAGATGTTATTGAGAAAATCTCAAAGTATTATGAAGTGGAAGTTTGGGATAGGTATACGCCGCCACCATATGAAACCCTCATTGAAAAAGTTAAGGATGTAGATGCCATAGTATCACTGTTAACGGATAAAATTGATTGCAACCTCATTAGCAAAGCTAAGAGTCTTAGGATAATAGCCCAATATGCTGTTGGATTTGATAATATTGATTTGGAATGCGCAACTAGAAATGGAATCTACGTAACAAACACTCCAGGCGTCTTAACAGAATCCACAGCTGAACTCACATGGGCATTGATATTAGCCGTATCTAGGAGGATTGTTGAAGCAGACAACTTCGTTAGATGGGGGGAATGGTGGAGGACTGGAACTGCATGGCACCCAAAAATGATGCTTGGAACGGAACTAATGGGGAAGACATTGGGAATAATAGGGTTGGGTAGAATTGGAAGTAGGGTGGCTGAAATAGGGAAAGCATTCAAAATGAGAATCATATACTATGATGTTAATAGGAACTTTGAAATTGAAAAACAACTCTCAATAGAATATAAGAGTTTAGAGGAACTTTTAAGGGAAGCAGACATAGTGAGTATACATGTACCATTAACAAAGGAAACATACCACCTAATAAATGAGGAAAAGCTGAGGTTGATGAAGAGGAATGCGATAATAATAAACACTGCGAGGGGGGCAGTAATAGACACTAAAGCATTAATCAAAGCTTTAAATGAGAATTGGATTGCAGGGGTAGGGTTAGATGTATTTGAAGAGGAACCACTACCACCAAACCATCCATTAACAGCATTTAAAAATGCCGTAATAGTGCCACATATTGGAAGCGCAACATATGAAGCTAGACATGCAATGGCAGAAATAGTTGCGGAAAATCTAATAGCAT
>NZ_JANGFQ010000058.1:0-9094 GCF_024707025.1 Candidatus Culexarchaeum yellowstonense | reverse complement strand
GCCTTATTTGAGTTTCAAAGTCTAATTTGTGAGTTGACTGGGATGGATGTGGCCAATGCATCCATGTATGATTGGGCTTCAGCCCTTGCTGAAGCTGCTTTAATGGCTGTTAGGGTTACGGGTAGGAGGAAGGTTATTGTGCCAAAGATCATTAGTCCAGATAGGCTTACAACTTTGAAGACTTATGCCGAACCTCATGGTATCTCCATAATTATGGCTGATTATGATAGGGAGAGTGGATGTATAGATCTATCTAAGCTTAGGGGGGTTGCCTCAAATGATGTGGCTGCAATTTACGTTGAAAATCCATCGTATCTTGGATTCATAGAGACAGGTGTTGATGAGGTGGCGTCCATAGCTCATGGTGTGGGCGCCCTATTCATTGTTGGAGTAGACCCAATATCCCTTGGGGTTTTAAAGGCCCCTGGAGATTATGGTGCAGATATAGTTGTCGGTGAAGGTCAACCCCTCGGTAATCCAATGAATTTTGGAGGTCCATTGCTGGGCATTTTTGCATGTAGATGGGATGATAAGCTTGTTAGACAAATGCCTGGCAGGATTATTGGTTTAACCAGTACGATGGATGGATCTGAGAGGGGGTTTGTGATGATCTTGCAGACTAGGGAGCAGCATATTAGGAGGGAGCGTGCAACATCAAATATATGTAGTAATGAAGCTTTATGTGCAGTTGCAGCCGCTGCATATCTATCCCTCTTAGGCCCATCTGGGTTGAGGGAGCTTTGTGAATCGATAATGTATAGATCTCATTATG
The DNA here is from genome assembly GCF_024707025.1 of Candidatus Culexarchaeum yellowstonense. NCBI lineage: Archaea > Thermoproteati > Candidatus Culexarchaeota > Candidatus Culexarchaeia > Candidatus Culexarchaeles > Candidatus Culexarchaeaceae > Candidatus Culexarchaeum > Candidatus Culexarchaeum yellowstonense. Next base: position 8,322 of record NZ_JANGFQ010000058.1, on the reverse strand, counting down.
CCATGAAGCTCCTCAATGAAATTAAGGGTGTTAGGGCTCCAATATTCGATTCACCACACTTTAAGGAGTTTACAGTCAATTTCGATGAATCTAAGGTTGGGGTGGAGGATGTTCATAGGGAGCTTCTAAAGAGGGGGATTCATGGCGGAAAGATAATTAAGAATGAGTTTCCAGAGTTTGGTGAAACAGCGCTTTACTGTGTAACTGAAGTTCATTCTAGGGGGGATATTGAGAGGCTTGCATTGAATTTAAAATCCATTTTGGGGGTGTGATGAAATGTTTAGGCAAGCTAAATGGCATGAACCATTAATCTTTGAGTTGGGTTATGATGGTAGGAGGGGCTATATACCTCCAAAAGTTGATGATGAAGTTAAGTCTGCTGTGGGTGACGTTTTAGCTAAGATTCCGGAGAAGCTTAGGCGTAAAGAGCTGAATCTACCACAGCTTTCCGAGGTTGAGGTTGTTAGGCATTATACCCGTCTATCTGAGATGAATTATGGTGTTGACTCCGGGGTCTACCCATTGGGTTCTTGCACCATGAAGTATAATCCGAAGGTTAATGAGGAGTTGGCATCCCTTGATTCTGTGGCTTATGTTCATCCATTACAAGATGAATCTACAGTTCAAGGTTCTTTAAGGCTTATGTACATGGTGGAGAAGTGGCTTGCAGAAATAACTGGGATGTATAGGTTTACTCTTCAGCCAGCTGCTGGGGCTCATGGGGAGTATGTGGGTTGCCTAATTATTAGGGCTTACCATAAGTTTAGGGGTGAAGGGTTTAGGGATGAGATGATAATTCCAGATAGTGCCCATGGAACTAATCCTGCAAGTGCAGCTATGGCTGGGTTTAAGGTTGTGGTTGTTCCTTCTGATGAGAAGGGGTGTGTGGATTTGAAGGCTTTGAGGAGTGCGGTTTCGGAGAGGACTGCTGGACTCATGCTTACAAACCCGAATACCTTGGGGGTGTTTGATGAGCATATTGTTGAGATTGCTGAGATAATTCATGATGCTGGTGGACTACTATACTATGATGGTGCAAATCTGAATGGCATATTGGGGATAGTTAGACCTGGCGATATGGGGTTTGATATAGTCCACTTAAATCTCCATAAGACGTTTTCCACTCCACATGGTGGTGGAGGGCCTGGTTCAGGTCCTGTTGGAGTTAAGGAGAAGCTTGAGCCATTCCTACCGGTTCCAGTTGTGGAGTTTGATGGTAAGAGGTATTATTTGGATTACAATAGGCCTTTATCCATTGGGAAGGTTAGATCTTTCTATGGTAATTTCGCCGTCATAGTTAAGGCTGCAGCATACATATTGTCCATGGGGGCTAAGGGTTTAAAGGCTGCCGCAGAGCTTTCAACTTTGAATACCAATTACTTCTTGAAGTGTATGTCCAATGTTAGGGGGTATAGCCTCCCATATGATCCAAGTAAGCCTAGGAAGCATGAGTGTGTTTTGAGCGCTGAGCCTATGGAGAGGGAGACTGGCGTTAGGGCTTTGGATGTTGCTAAAGCTTTGCTTGATCGTGGTTTACATGCTCCAACAATATACTTCCCATTGATCGTTAAGGAGGCTTTGATGATAGAGTTCACGGACACTGAGACGAAGGAGAATATTGATGCATATGTTAAGGTTTTGAAGGAGATTTCAGATGAGGCTTACAGCAATCCATCCATTGTAAAGTCTTCTCCAAGGAATACTTCTGTTGGGAGATTGGATGATGTGAAGGCCAATCACCCTAGATTCCTAGTGCCATCTTGGAGGGTTTATATGCGTAGATTGAAGGGGGCTGGTGGTTGAATGTTGAAGGTTACAATACTATTCTTCTCATTTTTTAGGGAAAATTTGGGTTTAGATAGGATCGTATTGGATATTGATGCTCCTCTAAGTGTTAGGGATTTGTTGATGGTTGTTGATGGTAAGCTTAATGGTAGGCTTATGAAGCTCATTTCGAATCCGGATGGAGAGTTTAGAAAGGATATTCACTTCGCTGTTAATATGCGTAGGATTGGGGTTGAGGATTTATCCAATGTTATAATTGGGGATGGGGATGTTTTGGCAATTATGCCCGCCCCTTCAGGGGGTTAACTCTCCAATTAAATGTGTGGTTTTTGCTCCAGTTATCTTGACCTTAACCGTCCTTCCAAGAATTTCCCCACACCCATTTATCTTTACAAGCCTATAATTCTTCATCCTAGCCTTAGCGGTTTCCCCATCAACTTTAAGCACCAATGCATCTTCAATTCTCCCCACATGCATCATATTCCTCTCTAGGGATATCCTCCTCGAAACTTCGACGATCTCCCTACATCTCTCACTCCTAATGCTTTCTGGTAGTTGTGGTAGGGCTGCGGCTTTGGTGTGAGGTCTTGGGGAGTATTTTGCTACGTTCACTTTATCTGGCTTTGTTTCCTCAATAACCCTTATAGTCCTCTTATGTGCCTCTTCACTTTCCATTGGGAATCCTGATATTATGTCTGTGGTTATGAATCCCATTGGATATTTTGATCTAAACTTTCTAACTATTGTCTTGTAATCGTTCACGCTGTATCTTCTATTCATTAGCTTTAGGATTTCATCATCCCCGCTCTGTAGCGGTATATGCATAAATTTGTAGATTCTCTCATCCTCATATATCTCCATTAGATCGTCTATTATTTTTAGGGCGTTATTTGGGGTCATCATTCCAATTCTAATAATGTACCCTCCCGGTATCTCAAGTATTTCCCTCAATAGTTTTGCTAGGTTTGTCCCTATATCCATTCCATATGCTGCTGTGTCTTGAGCTGTAAGTCTAATTTCCCTAGCTCCCTCCTCCACAGCCTTCCTCACAACCCTCTTTATCTCCTCAATACTGTAGCTTTTCAATCCGCCTCTAGCCAATTTAACTATGCAGTAGCTACAGTTTCCAAGGCATCCTTCAGCTATTGGTATTGTAACTGTTAATCCACCTTTAACTGCCCCCTCGAGGCTTTTGGCTCCATATCCTGTAATTCTAATTTCCCTCACATTTGATTCTAGAACTTCAAGTATTTCGCTAACTCTTTGTGGTGATATTAGTGATGCTTCTGGTGCTGCATTTAATACTAGTGCTGGTTGAGCTTTAGCCATGCATCCTGCAACTATAAGTTTACCTCCAATCTTCCTCCTAATATCCTCAAGCTCCCTTATCCTCTTTATAATCTTCCTTTCAGTCTCCCCCCTAACTGTGCATGTGTTTATTATTATTGCATCTGCCCTCCATGGGTCCCCTACTATCTCATGTCTTGACAGTATCATGTTCCTCATTAGGTTCGTATCTGCATCGTTGGCTGCGCATCCATAGCTTTCTATATAAACTTTCATATTCCACTCTAGATTTGTGTAGTTGATCTCACATATAAACATGACTTGCATTCTCCAATATTTTCACCGATATCTTTGTTTTCAATTATATTCTTCCTCCATATGGTTTTCTGTGTCCTATTTCGCCGTTTAAGCATTTTTGCTCAATCTAGAATTCTTTTAACATTGTCTTCTCAAACAGTTTGTATTCTATATGTAATACAATTGTAGTATAATCTTCTTTATTCAACCTCGTATTAAAAGTATTTTTGGTGAGTGGGGGTATATGAAAGTAATCACCATTAGGCTTCCTGAAGGTGTGGTTAGGGAGCTTGATGTACTCATTAAATGTGGCCGTTACTCTTCTCGAGCTGAGGTTATACGTGAAGCTGTTAGGGAGCTTGTTCGGAAGGAGTTTGTTAGTGCTAGGAGTGATCTTAAGGTTTATGGTTGACTTCTTCACTTAACACTTTTATACTTCCCCTAATACATCAATTTTTTGGATGTTTTCATGTATGATTTCAATTTGGATTATGTTGTCTCGAATAGTATGGTTAAATCTGCCCGTAGGATTCTAATTCAATTTCCAGATGGGCTTAAGGGTTACGCCTTGAAGGTTGCTGATGAAATTTCGAGTCATGTGGCTGCTGAGGTTATAGTCTCAATGGATCCATGTTATGGTGGTTGTGATTTGGCCATTGATGATGCTAGGAGGCTTGGAGCTGACTTAATAATACATTTCGGTCATACTGATTTCATTGGGTATAGTGAGATTCCAGTCATATATGTCCCCGTGTATTTTAGATCTTCCTTGAGGGATTTGGCTAGGAAGTTTGTTGAGATTTGGGGTTCTAGGGGGGCTGTTGGATTGCTCTCCACAATTCAACATATTGAGAATTTGAGTGAAGTTGTGGATGTATTGTCTTCTAGTGGTGTGCCAGTACATGTTGGTTTGAAGTGTGGTAAGTTGAGGTTTAATGGTCAAGTTTTGGGTTGTGAAGTTTGTGGCGCTGTGGGGATAGCTGACTTGGTTGAGGGGTTCCTAGTGATTTCCGGTGGCAATTTCCATGGTTTGGGTGTAGCGTTATCCACTGGGAAGACAACTTATGTTATGGATCCATTTAGGGGTGAGATTAGGTGTTTGGATAGCCTTGTTATGAGGGTTTTAAGTGTTAGGTGGAATAATATTGTTAGGGCTAGGGATTCTAAAGTCTTTGGGGTTATGATAGGTGTTAAGCCTGGGCAGTGTAAGCTGGGTTTGGCTTTGAAGGTTAAGGGGATGATTGAGTCTAGTGGTAGGAGGTGCTACCTCTTCTCAGTTAGGGATTTCTCAGCCGATTTAACTCTACCCTTTAGGGATGTTGATGTCTTTGTTTCAGCTGCATGTCCAAGGATTGCCATTGAGGAGGCTGAAGCTTATGGTAAGCCAATATTAACTCCATATGAGGTTAAGATTGCATTGAGTGGCTCCATGAATCCAGATGATATGAGGGGTATTTTGAATGAAGAGTTTGAGTAGGCTTAGGCATCTTGCAATGATACTTGAGAATGTTAAGCCACATCCAAATCCAAAGGTTTATTTCGAGCAGTATAGTCTTCGCGGTGATGATGCTGCTAGGATACTTTGGTTTGCTGGGGTTGTTAATGATGATATTCTTGGTAAGAGGGTTTTAGATGCTGGTTGTGGTACTGGGGTTTTGGGTCTTGGTGCTGTGCTACTTGGAGCTGAAATGGTTTTAGGGGTTGATTTGGATGATGAGGCTTTGAAGGTTGCTTTGGATAATGCTAAGTCTCTTGGCTTATATTTTGGTATATGCTTTGTTCGGGCAGACATTTCCCATCTACCATTGGCTAAACGTTTAGACACTATAATTCAGAATCCCCCCTTCGGGGTTCATAGGAGGGGGGCTGATAGAATTTTCCTTGAAGCTGCCATTGGAAGTGCGAAGGTTGTTTACTCGCTTCACAAGTATACCCCAAGTAATCATGCTTTCCTCTCCAATTTCATTTCAAAGCTTGGTGGTAGATTGTCTAGTCACCTTAGATTCACCATAACAATACCTCACACCTTCAATTTCCATAGGGAGGTTAAACGTAAGGTTAATGTTATCCTTTATAGGATACTATGTGTGTGATAATTGATGGTTTGAGGTGTTCATTTTGATTTCCAGTGGGAGCATAGTTTTCCCTGGTGATTTCCTCGGTGTGATAGAGGAGTTTATAGCTGGGGATGGGGTTAAGGAGGTTGATGGATCCCTGATAGCAGTTAGGTTTGGGCGTTTGAGGATCGATGAACGTGAAAGGAGGATTAACGTTGAATCTAAGAGGAGTTTAATTTTACCTGTGGCTGGGGATGTGGGTTTAGGGTATGTTTTCGATGTGGGTTTTGAGTCTGCTGGGATAAAGGTTGGTTATGTGGAGGGGAGGGGGGTTTTAAGGACTCCTGTAACTGCATACCTAAGACTCCCATATGCATCCAGTGATGTTAAATATAATTCAATGTATGATGTTGTTAGGGAGGGGGATATTGTTAGGGCTGTATTTTTAAATTCATGGATCCCCTACAATGTTTCCATTAGGGATAGTGATCTAGGCGTCCTCTTCGCCAGATGTCCATACTGCATTTCACCACTATACCTTAGGAATGGGCGTCTCGTATGCTCTAAATGCAATTTTCATAGTTCTAGGAAATTCGCTTCAGGATATCTTTTAAAAAAGTAGTTTTCACAATTAAGTTTATTACCATTTGTATCTTAAGCTATTACTGTGATGTTTGAGGGGTGTATGTGTTGGAAGTTAAGGTTTTGAGGAGGGGGGATGACTTCATAGAGCTTGAAATTAGGGGGGAAGGTCACACATTCCTAAATGCATTGTGTCAAAAGCTTTATGAGGATCCATCCGTGATTTTTGCCTCATATAATATTCCACATCCACTTGAAGATAGAGCTCTCTTAATAGTGAGGGTTTCCTCAAAATCTCCAGTTGAAGTTTTGAAGGATGCTACGATGAGGCTTAAGGAGGATGCATTGAAGTTTAGATCTGCCTTTGAATCTGCCTTTAAAAAATTTACTTCTGGGAGATGAGAGGCCTCTTCAATGTTCATTAATGATCTACATGACATATTAGTTGATGATGATTTGGCATCCTTCGGGGATTCCCTCATAAACTTCGTATACTCCATTGCTTTAAGTGTGGTTGGTGGTAGATTTCGTGGGGGGAGGGTTAAGAATAGGGTTTTAGCTGAGGCTTTATGTAGGTGTGGTTTGAGGGGGTTGCTTGAAGGTAGGGTTGATGTTCACGTTAAGGGTGATGCTGCTGAGGCTTTAATAGCTTATGCTTGGCTTTCAGGTAGGGTTTCATTAAATGAGCTTGTGGATATCCTTGTTGGGAATATTTCGGCTGATTCTATTGGGAATTTTGATTGTGAAGTTAAAGCTTTCTCAGCCCTCCTTAAACATGTTTTGGTGAGGATTTTTGAAGGTTAAATTGGAGTCTAGGATTGTGGGTGTAGTTTTCAGGAGGCCTTTGATAGTGTCATCCGTGTTTAGGGGTTCCCTTAGACTTGATGGCATTATAATTGGGATTTCCAAATCCAGCAACCCCCTAATTGAAGCTATTCATATGATTATGAATTCAAAGTTTTTTGATGAGATAAGTTTCATAGTTATTGATGCTGAGGGGTTTGGGGATGTTGATGTGGATTACGCCTTTTCAGTTTCATCTAAGCCTGTGATAGTGATTTATGGTGGATCTATGGTTTATAGGGGGTTGAGTGATTCTGATTTTAAGCGTTTAATGGATGTAGCTTGCATTCGCGGAGAATTTGAAGCTTTAAGGGTTTCTAGGCTTATAGCGTTAAAGTTATTAAGAACCTTGTCCAATTATTTCCCTCGACTCATGGAGTGATATATCATGGAATTCTGTGAGAAGTGTGGAGCTTTGATGCGTCCCAAGAGGGTTGATGGTAAGATTGTCCTAGTATGCTCTTCATGCGGCTTCGTTAAGGAGCCTTCCAATTCAACTATGAAGATTACTGAGAAGAGGGAGAGGGATGTGAAGAGTGAAATAGCGGTTGTGGATTCTGAGGTGGCTGCAAAGACTATGCCTAAGGTTAAGGCTGTATGCCCTAGATGTGGGAATAATGAGGCATATTGGTGGATGGTTCAAACTAGGAGGGGGGATGAGGCTCCCACAAGATTCTATAGGTGCACTAAATGCAATTATACTTGGAGAGAATATGAGTAGACTCCGATAAGCATTAATATATTTGTTGTGATAGTTGATTTTGGGTGTATGTATGTTTAGGTTTTCATTATCGGAGATAAAGGTTTGGAGGAGCGTTATTGACGCCATATCTGAGATTATTGATGAAGCAAACTTTGTGGCCACTCCAAGTGGCTTATCCCTTAGAGCTATGGATCCATCCCATGTGGCTATGGTGGAAGTTGAGCTTCCCAAATCCTTCTTCGATGAGTACAATTGTGAGGGGAACATTAACATTGGTGTCAATTTGGATGAGTTTAGGAAGATTCTTAAGAGGGGGTCTGCCAAGGATAAGATGTCCCTTGAAGTTACTAGTGATAGGAAGTTGAAGATAACCTTCAGTAATAAGGCTGAGAGGAATTTCAGCATCCCCCTCCTCGACATTGCTGGTGAGGAGATAGCGTCACCATCCCTTGAATTCAATGTTCATAGTAGGCTTGCCTCAGAGGTTTTTGAAGATGCAATTAAGGATGCCAGTTTAATAAGTGATTATGTTAAGATATCTGCTGAGGGTGACGTTTTGAAGATTTCAGCTTCGGGGGAGAGGGGGGATGTGGAGGTTAAGTTGAGTGAAGCTTCAGGGTCTCTTATAGAGTTAAATGTTAAGGAGCCTTCCAGTAGCACTTATAGCTTGAATTACTTGGAGGATCTCGTTAAGGCTTCCAGTGCCAGTGAAATTCTCGTTTTAGAGTTCTCCACTGATATGCCTCTGAAGCTTAGCTTTGAGCTTCC
>NZ_JANGFQ010000057.1:0-9205 GCF_024707025.1 Candidatus Culexarchaeum yellowstonense | reverse complement strand
GCTTGGGTAGAGGCGTCTTAAGGATATGCGAGTATGCGGAGAGTATGGAGGAGGCGCATTCGAGGATAATTAGAGCAATCGACTCTTACACAGAGAACTGGCTGAAACGCTATGGTGTAGAGCCTCCGCAAAACTGTAAAGTAAGATATGCCATCCTTTTCATATCAGGCTACAAGATTGTGGAGAATTTTAGTATAAAAGCGTAATACTTCCCAACTTCATTCCTAAGAGTATAAACCTACACCTGTGGTTGCCGTTGTTATCTGCGAAAATTGATATTACGTATCCCAGTAGAAAACCTGTGGCTACTGGTATACTACCACTTAACTTAAGTGTAAGAAAGCTTAAGAACCTAAGTTGCAACTACCATGACCATATACTTTCACTTATATTTTCATTGGCGTAGGTTGGTGGAAAGCCATACGGATCGAATGGGAATGTTACAAAATGCTAATTGAAGATTATCTTTTGTTGCGAAATCATTAATGCTTTTATTTCTTTAAAGGTATTTTCTTTTGAGAAGTATGCGGGTCGTACTAAAGCTCCGTGATTCTAACGATGACTTAATCAATCTTCCTCAGCAGTATAATCATTTGGTTCAAGCAGCCATTTATAATAGTATCTCGCCGACCCTTTCTAACTTCCTTCACGAAAGGGGCTTTCTATATGGTAAGCGGTCGTTTAAGCTCTTTACGTTTTCTAGACTATTCGGACGTTACAAAAGAAACAATATGAATATATCATTCGAAGGTGAAGTTGAATTGTGGATATCTTCTCCTATTAAAAGATTTGTAAAGGATCTTACTAATTCCATATTGAAGCGCGGTTACATGATTATTGGGAACAATAAATTGAATATAGTGGAGGCTAGATTTCCAAAAGAACCTAAAATATCTAAAGAGGTAAAGATTAAGATGCTATCTCCAGTGACTGTATACAGTACATTATATGCTTCAGATGGAAAGAAGAAAACATACTATTATTCTCCATTTGAAAAGGAATTTTCAAAGTTAATAGATGAAAATGCTAAGAAAAAGCTTTTATTATTGAAACAGAGAAAAATAATATCGAGTTTGGAGATGGTTCCCTTAAGGGTGAGGGAAAGCGTGATCATATTCAAGGGAACGGTCATAAAAGGGTGGTACGGCGACTTTCTACTTAGAGGACCTATCATATTGATGAGATGCACCTATGATGCTGGACTGGGAGCAAAGAACTCTGAAGGATTCGGGATGTTTGAGGTGGTATAGTATGTTTGAGTCTATCCTCAAGATTGGAGAGCGTTTGAAGGAGCAAGGCATGGGGGATATTCCCATAGAACAGGTGAGAGAGGGGTATGGAGCGAAGATTGTATTTAACATGGACAATCATACGTTGGACTGTGAACTCTTTGAATGTAAAGGCGATATGGCTGAGGAAAAAGCCAAGGAATTCCTGTGGATTGGTAACCCGCGTGGTAATACACCTCATTTGAGGCTCACAACCAATAACCCAAAATATCTACTTGATCCTGAGGAAAAACACAAGTGGAGTATTGGATCTATCTTGAAATATGTTGAGGAAAGAGGTCTCCTCAGCGATAAAGAAATGGAAAAGTTATATCGGTATCTTAGGGATTTAAGAGATTCATTTTTCACTGGCAAGGAGAATTTAATTCCGAAATTTGAAGAAGTTTGCAGTAAGAAGGGGGTCAAACTGAAAGAGATCACATTATGTACGATATCTATAGAGAAAGGCGAGAAGATTATTGACTTAGCTAAAGAGCCAGGCTATTTGAAGCTTCTTCGCCACATAATCAGGTATGAGAAAACTCCTAAATATCCCCTTAGGTATGGGAAATGTCATATTTGCAATAGGGAAGGTGAGGTGCTCATTAATCCAGATTATCCTAAGGGGACATTTTTAGGAATCTACGTTATAGATAAAGCTGGTTTCCTTTCAGGCGTAAGTAAAAGTGAAGATTCTCTCTTAAAAACTCATGCCATCTGCTTTGAATGTAGAGAAAAATTAATGCTGGGAATGAACTTTATAAATAAGCATTTATCCGTTAAAGTTGGAGATTTAAATGCATGGATAGTACCTACACTTCTCAGTGAGAAAACCGACTTCGATATTATTGCATATTGTAAAAATCTTTTTGAAGCGGCTAACTCATATAATGGTTTTGAGAAATTAAGAGAAATTGAAGAAAAATTGAGCATAGTATCCAGCAGATTAGGCATCTTTCCCTATATCGTTAACATTATTTTTGGTCAATCTCAGCAATCTCAATTCATATTTCAGGGCCTTATACCGGATGTTCCAGTAACAAGATTCGTTGAAATAAGCAATGTTTCTGGAAAATTGGCGAGGAAAATGGCTAGATATTTCCCGTATTTTGCTAATGGGGTGGAACAATGGTTTATTGGATTTGAAAAAATAAGCAGAATATTTCCTCTTACGAGAGTTGGAGGGAAATACCTTATCGAATTGTTTAACGCTATACTTACTGGTGCCTACTATCCTAAGGAGCATATAATTGAAAGAGCTTTGCTTTATGTGCGGATACATAGGTTTGGAAACTACGGTGGATATAATGTAAGAGAAGTTGATAGAGAAAAAAGAGAGGAGGAGATTTGTAAAGGGTTACTCTTATATAATTTGCTGTTAAATCTTTTAGTTGAGTTAAGGATTATTGATGTGGAAAGGTGGGGAGGATATTTGGCTCTTGAAGGTATTGATAAAAATATTGCTGATTTCTGCAATGAGCAAGGTTACTCTGATTGGCAGATTGGATTATTTTTATTAGGTGTGTTAGTTGGCAGAATTGGTGTTGAACAGTTTAAGAAGGGTGATAGGAAAAAGTCTATTCTCGATAAAATAGACTTTGACGGTATGGCTCCTGAGAAGATTAAGTGGCTTACAAATGTTGTGCTTGAAGGACTTAGGAATTATAGGATACTCGAGTTCAATGAAGCCATTTACGCTCAAGCTAAGAAGCTGATTGACAAAAATATAAATAATCTTAAAAATCCGTTAGATAATACTTTTTATGTACTTTCAGGATATGCCTATTCAACACTTCGTGCGATCACTGGTGGGGGAGAATATGAGCAAGTTACCGAATAGTGAAATACTCCTAATATATGAAGCGAAAAACTGTAATCCCAATGGGGATCCAGATGAGGAGAATAGACCAAGAATTGATCCGAAGACTCGTGTAAATCTAGTTTCCGATGTAAGGTTAAAAAGATTCTTCAGAGACTTTATAGCGACAAGATTTGGCGAGCAATATATTTTCGTTACAAAAGTTTCTGGAAAAAGCGTTAGGGCGGATCAAAGGGTGGCGCTTTTCGGTCATGAAGGCATAGCCCCCGAGGAAGTAGATGTAAAAGTAAAGGAGGTGAAAGATAGGAAGAGAGTAGAAATAGAGAAGCTGGCTGAAGAAGTTCCTAAGCGATGTATAGATGCTAGATTATTCGGTGCGGTTGTACCCATAGGAGCTGGAGAGGGAAGAGGAGCACAGAGAACATTTATAGGCCCAGTTCAATTTACGTGGGGTTTCTCTCTTCACCCAGTAGAAATTGTTGAGTCATCTACTATAACATCTATCTTCAGCGGTAGGGAAGCTGCAGAACAATATGGAACAATGGGAAAAGATTGGCGTTTATATTATTCGCTGATAACCTTTTATGGAGTTGTTAGTGGTAATAGAGCCTTGCAAACTGGTTTAGGAGAGGAAGATTTAATGGTTCTAGATGATATTTTGTGGAGATCGCTAATAACTGAACCTACAACTAGAAGTAAAATAGGAGAGAGGCCGCATCTATACCTGAGGATTAAATATAAAGATTCTGAAACATTACTTGGTGATCTAAGAAGGTTTATAGGCGTCGATATTAAGGAGCCAGTAAGAGGATTTGGAGACGTTAATCCAAAGTTTGATAAGCTGATTGACGTTCTTTGTAAAAGCAAAGATCTAATATCTATGGTCTATGTTAATTGTAGCGAAGAAATGGAGTTTCTGAAAAAAGAGTTAATCAGCAAACTAGGTGAGGGGTACGTCAGGGTTTTGCCTCATAATTTAAGTAATGCTGAAATACAGAGAATAATCGCTCGATACATGGCTTAGTTTTAGGGGCTAAAACATTGATAATTTTTGACCTTACTGGTTATCTTGCACATTTTAGAAAACACTTTTCCACAACAAGTGCTCTTAGTTATACTTTTCCACCAAGAACCACATTATGTGGCTTAGTAGCTGGTATCCTTGGCTATAATAGGGATGAATATTATAAAGAATTTTCTTCTGAAAGATGCAAGATAGCTCTTCAATTAATGAAGCCAGTTAGACGACTTATACAAGTCGTTAATTACTTAATGACGGATGATGAAGCTATTAATTATTTCAAAAGAACACTTAGATGGTGGGGTGAGCCAGCACAGATCCGCTTAGAGTTAATAACAGCTGATGGACGAATTCTATCTGAAATACATTATAGAATATTTCTTCACCATGAAGATGGTTATCTAATGGAGCGTTTAGATGATAGATTGCGCTCAAAAAAGTTTTATTATCCTCCATCCTTCGGCACTGCTAATAACCTAGTCACGCTTACCTATGTAGGTAATGTAAAGGCAGAATTTTTCCAACCTAAAGGAGAAATACGCGTTTCTACAATCATACCAGTTTCAATGGTCAAGACTATAGAACCAGAGAAGGAATTAAGAATTTATAGAGAGGAACTTGTTCCAGCTGACTTCTTTGAGAATAGAACTTTAAGAAGGATGGAGAGTTATATTTATGAAGAATCAGGAAAACCAATAAAAGTTAAAATTGATGGATTTGCTTTTAAATGCAAAGTGGATGGGGAGGAAATAATTGGCACATTCATGTAATATTTTTTACTCTCACCCAAACATCTTTCTCAAGAATCATCTTAGAGATGTTGGTGAGCTCTGTGCTAAGTATATTGAGAATTGTGTATACGATAAAAAACTAATAGAAACCGCTAGATTAATAGGAAAGACGCATGACTTTGCAAAATACACAGACTTCTTTCAGAGGTACTTACGTGGTGAAAAAGTTAAAGGTCGTTTATCTACTCACTCAAGGTTATCTGCAATCTTATCCTCATGGATTCTTAATAGAAGACTAGGTGATCCATTCCTATCTTTAGTAGCATTCCTTTGTGTGGATCGTCACCACGGTTTTATAGAAAGTTTCAGTAAATTGTATGAAATGGTTAAGTTTCTTGATGAACCACTGATATTTCACCAAATAAACTCGATAAAAAGGAACCTTCAATTCATTAAGGATGAGTTTAAGGAAATAGATTTAGAGGATTCATTAGAATTCTTAAGCGATCCAGATAAAGGCATAGATGAGGTTAAAACTGTTTTAAATTGTTCAGACCATCTTCTATGGGATGAGGAGAGCAAATGGAGAAACTACTTCACAATTTTATTATTGTATTCGTCACTTGTAGACGCTGATAGAAAAGATGCTGGAAGAGTTTATGAAAACATCAGTATTGGACGTAGATATGAGAAGCTCTCAACAGGTGTGGTGAAATCTTATCGAAAGGAAAAGTTTAGCGGGTTAAATCGTCCAATAGACGTATTAAGAGAGGAGATATTCGCTCTATCTGAAAAGAATCTAGAACACATCTTATCCAAGCGTCCTCTACCCAAAATAATAACCATTACAGCGCCAACTGGAAGTGGGAAAACGATCCTCGGCTTTTACATCGCTCTAAGAATCCGTGAAGTTCTATCAATAAATGGGGAAAATCCAAGGATTATTTATTCTCTACCATTTATCAATATTATAGAACAGACCTACTCAGTATTCAACAATGTACTTTCACAGCACTTCGGCAAAGTCACAGTTGACATATTGCTTAAACACCACCACCTCGCTTTTCCTGAAGGCAAATTCCAAGGTGAAGATATACCGCTTGACAAAATACTTTTATTAACGGACGCTTGGGATTCCGAAGTCATAGTGACAACATTTGAGCAACTAGTTGGTTCTATTATTGGAAATAGAGGCTCATCGTTGAGGAAACTCCATAACCTCGCGAATTCCATAATAATATTAGACGAGATACAAGCAATTCCACTTGAGAGTTGGAAACTTATACAGGAGGTTTTAACTAAACTTACTAGATTTTTTAACGTAAGAATAATAATGATGACCGCAACAAGACCAGTAATATTCCGTGGAGATTATGAAGTAGTGCCAAGTTATGAGGCTTTCTTTGAGAGATTAAACAGATTTACCATAATTTCGCATGTGAATATGGAAATGTCTCCAGAGGAAGCTGTTAAATTTTTCTTCTTAAAATGGGATGGGGAATCCTCAGCACTTATAGTTCTGAATACGATTAAAACCTCAAAGGTTGTTTATAATGGAATTTCTGCTAAATTAGGGAGAAAAGCCGTTAGACTTGGTTCCACAAATGAGGCGGATGCTATTAAGGATCCATCAAAACCTATCCTCGCCTACCTTTCTACTAGTATAGTGCCTAGTGAACGGAGGAGAAGGGTGAATTTAATCAGAGACATACTGAGAGAGGGTAGGAAGGTTATACTTGTCTCAACCCAGGTTGTTGAAGCTGGGGTAGACTTAGATTTTGACGTAGCTTTTAGAGATGTAGGGCCTTTAGACTCTATTATCCAAGTGGCTGGAAGATGTAACAGAAACTGGAGGCGTGAAGCCGGATCGCAAATGCATGTAATTAGGATTATAGATAATGAGGGGAGACCTGAGGCTGAGAAGATCTATGGGAAAATATTGCCTAATCTTACAATTAATACACTCAGAAAGAAACCTATTATTGAAGAACGGGAAATTTTAAATCTTATAAACGATTATTATGTTAAAGTTTTAGATTCATGCAATGTGGGATCCAAATATCTGGATTACATAAGAAACCTCGCGTATAGTAACTTATCTGGTTTCTCACTCATTAGGGAGGAACCTAAAGTTTCCATATTTGTGGAAGTCAACGATGATGCTGTGGCCGTTTTGGATAAATTTAGGAAAGCATTGAATAACCTCGCATCAATAAAAATGGATGATCTATTCGAATATAAAGCTGAGTTAAGGAAGTTGCGTATTGATCTTGAAGACTATGTAGTTAATGTGTGGCCTAGTGAGAGAGTAAACTCACTAGATGAAATAGTACCGAAAATTGGAATATACCATGTGCCAAGAGATGTATTATCAGCTTATTATGACAGAGAAACAGGTTTTCTTCAGGAAAATGAAGGTTATGGTGAAGATTATATATGGTAAGTGATGAAATCTATATAGCACAAGAACGGGCAATTACAGGTACCCTTATATGGTATTATTTTACGTGTAAAAGAGAAGTTTGGCTAATGAGCCGGGAAATAACACCTGATGAAGACTTCTCCTTGTTGGAGATGGGTAGAGCTGTTCATGAGATGTTTTACCAGCGGATGAAGAAGGAGGTTTCATTAGAGGGGATAAAGCTAGATATATTGATGAGGGAAAATAATGTGGTTTGTGAAGTTAAAACATCTTCAAGGTTCTTACGAGCGGCTAAGTTTCAGCTTCTTTATTACCTTTACAGGTTGGAGGAAATGGGTTTGAAGATGCAGGGTGAGATAAGAATACCCAAAGAGAGGAAGAGAATAGTGGTTTTTCTTGATAAAGAAAATAAGAATGCACTTATGGATGCATTGAATGAGATAAAGAAGATAATTAACGCAGAAAAGCCACCAGAGCCTATTAGAATTCCTTATTGTAGGAAATGCGCGTATAAAGATTTCTGTTGGGTTTGATATGAAAAGGAATCTCTTCATTTTTAGTAGCGGTGAACTTAAAAGGGAAGAGAATACCTTATGTTTTATCAGCAATGGACATAAGAAATTTATCCCGGCCTCTAATGTTTCTTCTATATACATATTTGGTGAGTTGTCGTTCAATAAGAGGCTTTTAGAATTCCTGTCCATAAATGAAATCGCGCTTCACTTTTTTAACTACTATGGATATTATATGGGGAGTTTTTACCCAAGAACTCATTACAACTCTGGTTATATGGCTATTAAACAATGTGAACATTACATAGATGTTGCAAAACGATTGATATTAGCGCGTAAATTTGTAGAGGGGGCTCTTTTGAACATGTTTAAAAACCTGACCTACTACAAAAACCGAGGGGTAGAACTTACGTCTTATATCGATAGCATTAAAGAGAATTTAAAGGAAGTAGAGAAAACAAAAAGTATTGAGGAACTTATGGCAGTAGAAGGTAGAGCCAAGGAGACGTATTACCTTTCATTCAACATAATATTGAAAAACGATGAGTTCAAGTATGAAAGAAGAGAAAGGAGGCCGCCAAGGAGTCCATTAGATGCCCTAATCAGCTTTGGAAACAGTTTACTATACGTTACAGTTCTAGGAGAGATCTACAAAACTCACTTGGATCCACGTATAGGGTTCTTACATGCTTCAAATTTTAGAAAGTTTTCCTTGAACCTAGATGTAGCGGAAATATTTAAACCAGTAATAGTGGATAGATTAATCTTTACTCTTGTTAATAAAGGAATGATAGATGCTTCTTCGTTCGATAAGGAGTTAGGTGGCATTTATTTATGTGAAAATGGAAGAAGAACATTTATTGAAAAATACGATGAAAAATTGAATCAAACGATAAGTCTTCAGAGGAGAAAAGTATCTTATCAGAGATTGATAAGACTTGAGCTATATAAATTGGAGAGGCATCTTATAGGAGAGAAAGAATATACACCTTTTGTTTCGCAATGGTGATTTAATATGTATGTAATAGTAGTTTATGATGTAAATGTCCAACGTGTCGATGCGGTTTTAAAAACTTGTAGGAGATATTTAACATGGGTTCAAAATTCTGTTCTTGAAGGTGAAATAACTGAAGCTAATT
Organism: Candidatus Culexarchaeum yellowstonense; assembly: GCF_024707025.1. NCBI lineage: Archaea > Thermoproteati > Candidatus Culexarchaeota > Candidatus Culexarchaeia > Candidatus Culexarchaeles > Candidatus Culexarchaeaceae > Candidatus Culexarchaeum > Candidatus Culexarchaeum yellowstonense. Next base: position 293 of record NZ_JANGFQ010000057.1, on the reverse strand, counting down.
TTCTAAGACTTAAACATCAATTATCAAAAATAATTGATAAGGAAAGAGATTCCATAACTTTCTACATATTAAGGACAACCGCGTATATGAAGAGGGAAACGTTAGGGGCTATAAAGGGAGAGCCAACTACAGTCCTCTAGTCGTTCTATGCGTAAATATGCAGTATTACACATCGACAGAAAAAGACTTTAAAAAGAAGGTAAAGTAAAGCTTATTAAACCAAAAAAGCCGAAAACTCAGAGGGTTCATAGAATACCTATAAGGGCTTGAAACCCGTGACGAAAAAGGCAGAT
>NZ_JANGFQ010000056.1:0-9281 GCF_024707025.1 Candidatus Culexarchaeum yellowstonense | reverse complement strand
TGTTCATCTTCTACCTATTATTGGGCGTTTCAACCATGGCTTTAGTCTTCTTAGGCTTTAATCCATTCTTATTTGTATGTTTAAGTTTTGTTGTGGCTTTGTTTGGAGGTTCACCCTTCGCCTTCTATCCATCAATTATAGGCGATTACTATGGTTCTAGGTATGCCACTGCAAATTATGGTTTAACTTATACTGCTAAGGCTTGGGCTGGATTAATATCGGGTTGGTTGACTGGATACTTGTACATGGTCTTCGGCTCTTATGATCAGATACTGCTATTCCTCTCATTTTCATCCATTGCCGCTGGTTTTGCCTCCCTCCTCCTAAAACCTCCAAAACCTCCTGTTGAGAGGTAGCATTCTGGTTTTAGATGTAACTCTAATTTTATATGTCTCCTCCCACAATCTCCTTTTGGGATTTATGGTTGAATACAATCCGTTTGGGAAGTTTAGGTTTGAATGCGCTGATGCAGTTTCAAAGGTTTTGAGTGGGATTGGTGTTAGTGTTTCAAATATATTTTTGGAGAGACCTCCCAGTGGTATTTCAGCTGAAATGGCTTTCCCCACTTTTCCATTGGCTAAATCATTGGGCGTAAGCCCTACGGATCTTGCTTTAAAGATATCTAGGGGGATTGATCTATCCAATTATAGTCTTATAGGTGGTGTTGAACCTTCTGGTGGATATGTGAATTTTAGGGTTAATTATCAGAAGCTTGCATCATTAACCTTTGAATCCATTGAAGTTTTAGATTACAATTATGGCTTCATACCTGTGGATAAGCCTCTTAGGATTGTTGTGGAGCATACCAGTGCCAATCCCATACATCCACTCCATATAGGTGCTGGTAGGAATGCTATTTTGGGGGATAGTTTGGCTAGGCTTTTGAGGGGTGTTGGTCATAAGGTTAGGACTCACTTCTACATAGATGATGTTGGTCTTCAAGTTTCAATAGCGGCATATGGGTTTATGGGTATTAGGGATAGGGTTAAAGTGAATTTGAAGCCAGATCACTTCATAGGTTTAGTTTATGCCATAACCAATTGCCTAGTTGAGATTAGGAGGTTGAAGGATAGATTGGCAGTTTTGAAATCATCCCAGAATCCAAATCTAGATGAGATTTCAAAGTTGAATGCTGAGCTTTCTGAGTGGGTTTCAATTGCCGATGAGTTGAGGGGTAGAAATCCTGAACTCTTTGATGCATTGCTGGATTACGTTAATTCTGATGCTGACCCATTATCTTCAATAAATAAGCTTGATTTGGATTATGAGCGTGGAGCTGATTATGCTAAGAAGGTTATACGCGATCTTTGCAATATGGTTATTGAGGGGTTTAAGGAGACTCTTTCAAAGATAAATGTTCATCATGAATTCTGGGATTGGGAGAGTGATGTGGTTTGGAGTGGGGATGTGGGTAGGGTTTTGGAGAAGCTTAAGGGTACTGGATACTTGAAGTTTGATGGTGTATGGATATTTGATGTGGAATCTGCATGTAGAAGTTTGGGTTTGAAGAAGCTTTTTAAAGTTGATGAGCATCATGAGCTTCCGGAACTCGTTTTAACTAGGTCTGATGGTAGAACCCTATACACCACTAGGGATATAGCTTACACGATAAGGCAGTTTAGGGATGCTGATATGGTTATACATGTTATTGGGAATGAGCAGTCTCTAGCTCAACTTCAATTGAGAGTTGCATTGGCATGTATGGGTTTAATGGATTACGCTCTAAACCTATTGCACTACTCCTATGAGTTGGTTCATCTACCTGGATTTAAAATGTCCAGTAGACGTGGTAGATATGTGGATCTTGATGGATTGCTCAATGAAGCTGTTGAGAGATGTAAAGTTGAGGTTTTGAAGAGGAATCCCGGTTTAGATATGTCTGAAGTTGAGAATATAGCTAGGATTGTGGCTGTTGGTGCTATACGTTATGCCATGCTCTCAGTATCGCCAAGTAAGAGGATAGTTTTTGATTGGAGTAGGGTTTTGGATTTCAATCAGAATAGTGGTCCATTCATACAGTATGCCCATGCAAGGGCATATAATATTATGGTTAAGGTGGATTGGGATTACAGCAATTACGATGCTGGTAAGCTTGTGGATCCTTTGGAGCGTAAGTTGATTCTGGATTTAGCCATTTTCCCTGAAGTTGTTTCAGATGCAGTTTCAAAATTGAGTTTCGAATCCCTCTGCGCATATTTAAACGATTTAGCCATGGACTTCAATTTATTCTATGATAATCTTCCAGTTTTAAAGTGTAGTGATGAGGGGTTGAGGAATGCTAGGGTTATGCTCGTTAAATCGGTTATGAGGGTTCTTAGAAATGGTTTAGGGATTTTGGGTATAGAGGCTCCTAAGAGGATGTAGATTGCGAAAAGTTTATTTCACATTCCAAAATTATAGTTTACTGCTGATTGGTGAGTCTTATTGGTGAAGAGTTTAAACCCATTATAGCTGAGAAGCGTTGGGATAGGGCTGAGGAATCTAAGATTATAGAGTCTTGGTGGTCTGAGGGGGTATACAAGTTCAATTATGATCCAAGTGATGATAGGCCTGTAATAGTATTCGATACGCCACCACCATATGCTTCAGGTCCATGGAATGTTGGAAACTTGGCTCATTACATGCAGATAGATATGGTGGCAAGATACTTTAGGATGAGAGGGTATAACGTTCTACTCCCCTTCTACGCTGATAGGAATGGTCTTCCAGTGGAGGTTCAAGTGGAGCGTAAATTCAATTTAAACATACATGAATTTGCCTCAACACCTAACGGTAGATTGGAATTCTTGAAATTATGTAAGGCTGAGCTTGATTCCGTGGAGAAGATTTTGGTTGATGGGTTAATTAGGGGTGGATGTAGCTTTGAGTATTGGCCTCATGGAACTGATAGTCCAGATTATAGGCGTATAACTCAAGCAACATTCATTGAATTGTTTAAGCGTGGACTCATATATGAGGATGAGAGGCCTGTAAATTGGTGTCCACGTTGTAGGACAACACTTGCAGATGCGGAGCTTGAGTATAAGTCTGATGTAGCCAAACTATACTACATTAAGTTTAAAGTTCATGAAACCGGTGAAGATATAATTATAGCCACAACTAGACCTGAACTTTTAGCTGCATGCTCCATAGTCATATACAATCCACTTGATGATAGGTATAAGAGGTTGCGTGGTCTCCATGCAGTGGTACCAATCTATGGTCAAATAGTCCCAATAGTTGAGAGGGGGGAGGCTAAACCGGATTTTGGAACTGGGCTTGCCATGATATGTAGCTATGGCGATAGTGTAGATGTCAAGATTTTTAGGGATATGGGTTTAGAGCCTAGGATTATAATTGACAAGGATGGAAGGATGAATGAGCTTTCAGGCTTCCTTAAGGGGTTGAGTATCGCTGAAGCTAGAATGAAAATTGTGGAGGAGCTTCACTCCAGAGGGTTGATAGTTAAGGTTGAGGATATCATTCATGAACGTCCAGTTTGTTGGAGATGTAAAACCCCAATTGAATTCATAAATTCCAAGGAATACTTCCTCAAACAATTGGATTTTAAGGAGGATTTGAAGAGAATATCTCAACTCATGACATTCTATCCTGAGGAGCATAGGAGGAGGCTCTTGGATTGGATTGAATCCATATCCACCGATTGGCCTATAAGTAAGGATAGATATTATGCCACTGAAGTCCCTGTTTGGAGGTGTCTTAATTGTGGTGAAATCCTATTGCCAGAGCCTGGAGGGTATTATAGGCCTTGGATCGATGACCCCCCATTTCAGCAATGCCCGAAATGTAATGCTCCTAGGGGTAGGCTTAAGGGGGAATTGAAGGTGCTTGACACATGGTTTGATTCTTCCATAAGCGTCTTATATGTTTCAAGGTATGGTGATGATAAGCTATTCAATAAGCTATTCCCAAATGCTGTTAGGCCTCAAGGTTATGATATCATTAGGACTTGGCTATACTACTCAATTCTAAGAATATATCAATTGATGGGTAAACCTGCATTCAAGTATGTTAGGATTAGTGGTATGGGTTTGGATGAGAAGGGGGAGGCTATGCATAAATCTAAGGGTAACGTTATAGATCCAGAGCCATACATTAAGAAGTATGGTGTGGATGCCTTTAGGTTTTGGGCTGCTTCAGCCTCCAAACTTGGAAGCGACTATAGGTTTTCAGAGCAACTAATTAAAACTGGATCATTATTTGTTACCAAACTTTGGAATATATCTAGATTCATATCATCATTCCCCCGCCCAAATCCAAGTGAAATTGAACTTAGACCATTGGATAAGGCTATGCTCTCAAGTTTAAACATGCTCTTAGATAAATGTATATCGGCATATAATTCCATGGACGTCTACACGCCTGCAAATGAAATTTACAATTTCACATGGAACATTTTCGCATCACATTATATTGAGGCTGTGAAGTCCAGAGCTTACAACTTCGATGGAAAATACCCAGCTGAGCAGCAGAGAGCTTCATGGTACGTTCTACATGAAGTTTTAAGCAACGTTCTAAAATTGTTGGCACCAATAATGCCAATAATAACTGATTCCATATGGAGGAGGCTTTACTCCAAGAGGAGCATACATGTCGAGAGAATTATAGATCCTAGGAGTGATTGGAATTATCCATCTAAACCTTTGGAATTACTTATGAACGCTAATAGCAAGATATGGAATTTGAAGAAGAGTTTAGGGTTAAGCTTAAGTAGCCCACTAAAAGTTGAAGTAAAGTTTTCCAAGGAGTATGCTGACATAATTGATGAGCTTAGGGATCTACATAAGCTGGAGAATTATAGGCTTCTCGAATCCCATGGGGAAACTATAGAATTCCATTACTAAATTATCATCGAAAATTATGGCGCCACTTTTCAAACTAAACCAATAATACATCCTTTCACGCTTTTCATTAGCTATACCTATAAATCCATCCACAATTAAATGTGTCAAGTATCCCATGAAGCCAGTTGCGGATGGAATGATCCTCATCCAAAATTCATGCCAGAAAATACATGAAATCACAAAGATTAATAAACTATAAATCAATGCTGATTCAACGTTATGGAAGCATTTACTCTTAAACGAATATATTGGTTTAGCTCTACCGATCAAACTGTAATACAATATTATTGGAGCTAGGGAGAGATACATGTATTTTTCATACCACAATGATTCTTCATATTGATTCTCCGTTTTCCTTACAAGTATATCTATGTCTGGTAGAAATCCACCGTAAAAGAAGGTTATGGTTGAGAATAGCATCAACCCCATGACATCCACATTCCATATTAAGCTTAATATAATCATAAATCCCATCAATGGTATAATTAACCTCTTAAAACACCATTTTAAAAGGTTTGTATGCTCCTTTAACTCTTCAATTAACTTTTCCAACTTCACAATATTCTCAGCAAGTATCAAATCCCCCAATTCAGCCACCATATAGAATTGAGCCTAAACAATTTTGGGGTTATTTAGCTTACACACTTAATACTTAAATTCTGTGGCACTCTTATATTGTTTGTGTCGTGGATGGAGGATTCTATCAGCTTCACCTACCTCTTTTGGATTGTACTTGGATTATTCATGATTTTTGAAGGCCTCTCTTCCAGCGATACCATTACATTAACCCTCGGCTCAGCTTTATGCTTCACCACAACCATGCTTATAATGTCATCTACAATTGCCATAGATAAGCCTAAACTGAAAACAATATTGAATATACTATCCATAATTGGCTCCCTTGCAATTCTCATGTATGGTTACATTGTTACTGGAAGCATTTTCCTAGAATTTTTGATAATGATGGCAATAGCATTTTCAGTAATTCTATATATGCTTCGTGGAAAACTTATGAAATACAAGCATTAGCTTCCTTTACTCCATAAAAATGAAATGGGGGTTGAATGAGCCTTCCCATCTCCCCTCATTTCCTTAAGTATGCATACCAATAGAGCATTCCAACGAAAAAGCCGCCTCCAATAATATTCCCAATGGTTACTGGTAGGAGATTGTTGCATAAGAAGCCCTCCCATGTGAGGTTGGTTATGGGCTCTCTAACTCTAACCATAATTTCAGGAACCCCCTTTAGGAAAATCCCCATTGGAATGAAGTACATATTAGCGACGCTATGTTCAAATCCAATTGCAACGAAAGCCATTATTGGGAATATGCAGGAGAGTATTTTACCAGTTACGGTATCTGATGAGTTTGCAAGCCAAACTGCTAAGCAAACGAGCCAATTGCATCCAATCCCCCTCATTAACGCCTGTATGAATGGAAGGTTCACCTTCATGTTTGCTATTGAAATAGCCCTTACACCAACAGCATAATTCCCCATCGAATACAGTCCACTAAGGAAAACTATGGAGGCAAGCAATACAGATCCTATGAAATTCGATATGTAAACGATTATCCAATTCCTAGTCAGCCCCCTCCAATCTATTTCTCCACTACAGAGCGGTATCGTCATTAGGCAATTACCCGTAAAAAGTTCAGCTCCAGCGATCACGACAAGCATCAAGCCCACTGAGAATACTGCTCCACCCAACAATTGTGAAAGGCCGAGGCTGATTGAAGCCAAATCCTGCGTTACAGTTATCATCAATTGGCATCCAAAACCTATATAAACTCCAGCAAGCATTCCAAGTACAAACATCTTGCCCAAAGGTAGTTTGGATTTCTCTACCCCAACTTTACATATGGCACTCGCAATTTCAGGTGGAGATTTTAATGGCATAAATCTCCTCCCCCCTCTTCTTACAATAACTTTTAAAGCTTTTTTCATGTGCCAAAGTTTAGGAATCCCCCTTACTACTTGTATACTTTTATCTCTTGGTTTCAGGTTGATTTGAATAAGCTTTTTCCAAATGTTCCCATGGATTTTCTGTTTGTAAAGCTAATGAGCGTAAACCGTTTCTCACGGTTTTGCTTAAGTTCTTCATGTTAATTATGTAAAACCTTTGAGGGGTTGGTATGGTGACTTTTTCACCGCTAATTGTTATCATGTTGGTTGGAACAACCTCCTGCATAATTTCCCCATTCTCCCCCTCAAGAATCAACAGCACATTTCCAGTTCTCCCACGTCCTCCCATAGGACGCCCCATTCCGCCACCCAGCCCGCCCAGTGGGAGTATCTTAACTATTTTCTTAACATTTATGAAGTTGTATTCCTTCTGCAGATGCATCTTTAATGCGTTTATGCTTTCATCATCCATACGGGTATAATCTTCTATTATTCCAACTTCCCCTCCCTTAGAGTCGTAGAGGATCACCATATTTGGATATGATAATGGAAATGGAAGTCTAGCTGCAACCCCCTCAATAATTCTTCCTTCACCAAGCTTTACATTTAAACTTGATTCATTAAGTTCAATATGAATGGATTTTGGGTCTAGGACACTTACTATCTTATCAACGTCGAAGTTAGGTCTCTCCTTGAGCTGCCCCTCTAACTCATTTACGATTCTACCATAATCCACTTCAATCAATCTATTCACATATTTTATTAAAGTAGGTCTATGGGATATTATTATCAATGTTGAATCTCTTGTAAATCCTAAAACGTTGTTTATTATCATTTGCTCCAACTCAATGGTTACATTGGAAGTGGCTTCATCCAGAATTAGTACCGGAGGCGCTTTAATTAATGCTCTGGCAATGCAGACCATTTGCTTTTGCCCCCCTGAGAGCCTCCTTCCCGCCTCTCCTATATCGGTATCGTAGGCTAGTGGTAAGCGCATTATGAAGTTATGAGCATAACTCATCTTGGAAGCTCTAATAACGTCTATCGGTTTCACATTTCTAGATCCATAGGCTATGTTTAGGGCAATTGAACCGGGTAGAAGCAATGGCTCCTGGGATACCATTACAACTTGATCCTTAAGAGATCTAAACCTTATCTTCCGTAAATCTACCCCATCATAAAGAATCCGTCCCCTTTCAGGATCGTAGAGGCGTGTTAAAAGTCTTACGAGAGTAGTTTTTCCGGCACCGTTAGGTCCAACTATTCCAACAACCTCCCCTGGCTCTATCTTTAGGGATAACCCCCTAAGAACGGGATTCCCCTTAATATAGGAGAAGTATACATCCTCCACTTCAATTCTACCTCTAATATTAACATCCACAGCGTTAGGTGACTCGGAAACTGATGGTTTAACCTCAAGAACTTCCAAGATCTTTTCATAGGCTGTTTCAGCTTGCACATACTGGGTTGAGAAGGTGCCTAGAAACTGAATTGAACCATAAATTCTTGAGAGATAGCTGAGAACTGCTGTTATGGTTCCAATGGTGGTTTCCCCATTAATAACCATAAATCCACCTATAAGCATCACAATTACCTGAGAGAGGCTCATTATGTAATTTATAGCCTCAGAGAATGGTATATTCAATTTAGCTAGATCTATATTTGCATCGTAAATTTCCCCAGCATATCTCTTGAAACGCTCAATTTCAACGTTTTCTCTTCCAAGAACTTTGACGAGGCTTATGGATGAAATTATGGAGGTGACATGAGACATGAAGTTTGAGGTAGCCTTCCAAATCCTCATAAATATGAAGTAGGCCCTCTTTTGATATGCCCATAAGCTTAATAGTACTATTGGGACGGAGAGTAGAGAGATTAAAGCTAATTTCAAGTTTAATGCAAAAACCACTATAAGTATTCCAATTAACGTTAATATATTCGTTAGTAAGTTGGGGAAGCCATCGGTTAGGAAGGCGTTAATTTGCCTAACATAATCAAAGATTCTTGCGACAATATCTCCCGTTATGCTTCTATCATAAAAGTCTAGGCTTAAAGCCATCAAATTTTTATAAACATCATTCCTCATATCCAATGTAACCCTGTTACTAATAACAGTCATAATGTATCTTCTACCAATGGAAGTAATAGTTCCAATCAGTTGCAAAACCACTAGAAGAACAACATAGTATACGAGGAGATTTAGGTTGCTCATGGGTATCAAGACACGGTCTATAATCTCCTTGGTGATATATGGAGGTAGGAGACTAATAGCCGTTGAAATGAAAAATAGAATCATACTTATGGAGAAAGGCTTCCAATAGGGTTTTAAAATCTTAAGTAGCCTATACCATTTGAAGCTAAAGCTAAACCTAGACGTCCTTCTTATTTCCACACGTTGCCGTTCCGCAGTATTGGGAAATTTCCCCCTCATATTTTAACCACTATCTTATTCCATGAATTTAAAACTTCCTAGTGCAAAGTGCAAAATATTTGTAATTGGCAGAAGTGGATTTTAATGCATTTCTCCGCTGCAA
>NZ_JANGFQ010000055.1:0-9452 GCF_024707025.1 Candidatus Culexarchaeum yellowstonense | reverse complement strand
CCTCAACAATTTTGGCTATGGATTGACTGTCGCCATCTTTTGAAAATCCAACAAGTTTATCGAGAATTTCTGAAGCCTCCTTCTTTGAGAGGTTCTTTGGAATATCCTTTATCCCAAACTTATGTATTGCTTCCTTTTGCTTTTTGGTCGCCAATTCTTCATCTGCAACTTGATTTTCCTCAATTTTAGCTTCAACTTTTGATTGATGCGCCTACCTACTCCTCAAATCTTTAGCTATTTCCTCAATTATTTTTAAAGCAACTTCTCTTGCACCTTCGGGGCAGACCTTTGAAACCTTCTCATAAACTGCCTTGAACAATTCACATGTTATTAAACATTATTCAACAAGTATAAATGTAAAATTGGAGAAGTGTTAATCGAGGATATACTTATATGAGATATGTAGAATTGGTTGAGGGTGTTAGGAATTTTGAGGATTCTTTTTGGTTTGTTGAGTATTTGTATTTTAAGGCTCTTGAGTTGTTGGGGGATGTTAGAGCTGATTTAGGTAGGTTGGAAACTGTGGAGCATGTTGAGGAGATAATTAAGATGTTTCTCATTCATTGGGGAGGTATGAGGAGGACTGTGGGTAGGGAGGGTTTGGATTGGGAGCAGCTTACCAGACGGTTACGTGAAGCTAAAGATGCTTTCCGGAAATTGTATGGTAAGAGTTTGTTGGATATAGATTTCGATGATGTGGAAGTGAGGGATGCTATTATGAGAACTTATGAAGCGGTAAACATTAAATATATTGGAGCCACTGCAACCTCAAAGATTCTACATTTGCTCAATCCAGAAATATATGTGATGTGGGATGAAAGGATTAGGAGGAAATATAGAGTTAGAGGGAATGCAAAAGGCTACATAGATTTCTTGAAGCAAATGAAGAGGGAGGTGGAAGAGGCATTGAAGGAAGGGGCGAGGGAGAAGGGGTGTAGCGTAAAGGAGGTTGCAGAAGAAATTTGCAGAGAACTTCCAAGCAAGAAGCTTGGCAAAGAATATAGCAAGAAAACTTTAGCCAGAATCATAGATGAATACAATTGGTGGTCAACTCACCATGAACTTTGATGAACTCTCAGATTTAATATTCACTGAGATCGTACTAAGGGTTGGAAAACATAAGGGAATATTCATTTTCGTAAAGAAAGGCGAAGCTTAAAGATATACTAAAAGTGGATAAAAGAATAAATCATGCCATGAATCAAAGATTTAATGGAGGTTAAAATGAAAGAAGAGAAAGATGAAAGTTCAATTAAAGTTGATAACAATAAAGATGAGTCGAAATCTGTAAAGGAAGCTGAAAAGGTAGTTAAGCCTAGAAGCCTATACTATATCCAAATGGAAGCTAGGGGGGAGCAGACACCAACTCCAATATTTCAGAAGTTAATAAACATGGATTTTAACATGGAGGAAATTATGAAGACAAGTGAAATAGATTTCCTACTTGGTCCTCACGATTTAAACAAGATATTAGAAACTGCTAAAGAAGGATATGAAAAATGGCTTATAAAAGCGGGCGAAAAATTCCCTGAATCTTCTCAGAAAAAGTATTGGGAGGAGCATAAGATGGCTGTGTTCATGGATTCCCTAAGAGATATAACTTTAAACTACTTTGCAATCTCTTCCCATAAGAGGATTAAATATAGGCATTATATGCAAGCTTTAGTGAAAAGATTGAAAAGCTATCAGAAGACAGAATGGGTTAAACTTGCAAGTGAACTTTTTAATGAGTGGAGTTTAAGGGGGGATATAGAACAAGACATTTTGAAGATTTTAACGTGGTTGATATTGAAGGGCATGGTTTGGTATGAACAGAAACTTATGAGAAGTGATTCCTTTGATAATGAAAAACTGCCAACCATATGAGAATAAACAAAACTAAAATGTGATGTGAAAAGTTGAAAACTCATGAATACATACTCTGAAGTTTTTATTTCAATCATTTGTGGAAATAGTTCGTTTTCCTAGTAAAGCTAAAGTCTTATATTTACTCAGGACCTAAATGAATAATTTATGTTTAGAAAATTAATCATTTATCATATGTTCTCTGTCAGCAATTTGTACAGCAATTTAGGTTTAATGTAGTTTCCTGACTCATCAAATGATGGAAAGATTAGTTTAAGAGTCTTAGCCTCTATACCTAGTACTCGTTTAACATATGTTATTAGTTCTTGCTCTCCTAAACCTTTTGGGTAAACGTTGTCTATGACATCGATACCATAGCATGCTAGCGCCTTCTTTACGTCTTGAGGGACTGGTTTAAGCGAAGCTACTGCCATATGCTCTGGTCTAAAGATCTCCATGTAAGGCTTTACTTGGTTTTCTACATCTCTCTCCCAAGAAGAGTAGTCAAAGTTTTTACATTCTATTAATAGTTTGATTGCTGGATTTTGCAGAAATTCTCTAGGTTCTTTGGCGTATGTGAAGACGATATCTGGCTTAAGAGGTAGACTTTTTAGTCCCAGTCTCTTTTTAACTTCACAAGCTCTCTTATAGATTGCCATCTCCATAAACTGTGACAGAATATTCTTTCGTCGAGGAATTCCCTCGAACATACTTTCGGGGTCTAGATCAAACTCATACCACATCGCATAATCGTCTACTATCGCTATTGGAAACCATGAACTTTTCTCGAAAGATAGCGTTAGATGTTGAGATGTAAACTCTCTTAAAATTCTTGTAACAATCCAAGCTTGATGAATTTCCTTCGTTAAATTATTTAAGTGCATAAACCTTGCCTTTTCGCTATAGGGTATTAAGAAGGAAACTGGATATTTGAGGTCATTGACTATGTGAAGGTAGAGGATAACTGTGGCTAATAGTTTGCCTCCTCTCTCAATAACTTCCTTCTTAATGTAATTTAACATTGGCTTGTAGTACTTATCCCACTCATTTAAGAACCCTTTCTCTTTCGCTCCAAGATGAGCTAATTCATATCATTTATTATTGTAATTGGCAGTTTTCGTGCCCCCTTTTGTCACGATCTAGCAAGTCCTCAGCTGGAAAAGTCCAAATATCCACCCTACTTGGAGGTGAGGAAGCAAAAACATTACCAATAAAACCTTCAGCTCTGGAGGTAAATTTGATTACTGTCTTGCCCCTTATCCTTTCCATATCCACGTAATACTTATAGCCTTTCTCTTCATAAGATGCATAATATGATATGTGGACAAGTTTTCCATTCTCAACTATGAAGGATCTTAAAAATACTTAGAGAAAAAGAATTTCATACTTCTCTTTAGAAATTACTTGTTCTTCTTCTTAAAAGCAACGATAGCAACTACAGTAGCTAAAACAACAATGAACACTAAAGTAAGACCAAAGATTGCAATTAGTTCACCTATCTGAATACCATCTAAAAAAATTGAAAAAGGCGTTAAAGTCTATTTGCAAAATAAAAAAAATAAAAAAATAAAAATGTCCACGTTTCTCCGTGGGCATCTTATGCTCCATTTCTTCGGGGTTCGTCGTCCAATTCTTTGTAGTCGGTTTCCCTGTGGATCCTTATTTCAGCGTGATTGAGATTGAATAGGTTGTTCCATCATCAAGAGTCACAAATATCTTATAGGTTCCAGGCGACATGCCTTTGGTGCTCAGATTAAATATGTATTGGTTATTAGTTGGGTCGTATCTGAAGTAATTCCCATTGTTTGATGAGCCGGAGGATGTGCCTGGGTTAGTTAATGAGACGACCCATATCTGCGCTACTGCAGTTGAGATGTAGTTGCCGGAGTAGTCTGTCAGCTGGAACTTTACTGGAATGGTGCTACCTGTCTTAAACTGCGTTGGTCCTGGACCCAGTGGTGGAAGGAAACCGCTGAAACTATATATGGCTGTTACTATGGTCTTCTTAGTAGCTGTGTTGCCACTTGCGTCTGTAGCGGTCCAAGTCACAATTGTTGTGCCCAGTGGGAAGAAGTCAGGTGCATCATTTGTTAAGGTTGGGTTGGGGTCAACAATATCTGTTGCTGTTGCTCTTCCGTTCAATACGGATTTTGGCGCATTCACAAGAACTGTAAGAGTGTCTGGGGCTTCTATGGTTGGCGGTGTCGTGTCAACCACAGTGACTTTCTGAGTGGCAGTAGCTGTGTTGCCACTTGCGTCTGTAGCGGTCCAAGTCACAATTGTTTCTCCTAATGGGAAGAAACTTGTAGCGTTATTTGTTATGGTATATGGAGGCGTGCCTCCCGATACTGTCGGTGTGCCTAAATCAACAACTATGGCTCCTCCGGTAGTGTTGCCCTCCACAATAATGTCAGGCGGAGCAGTTATGCTAAGTGGCTCAATTGTTGGTGATATGGTTACAGAGACTACAGACCAGTCGCTAAACTGCGTGGACCTGCCTGCTCTAACTATAGCTGCTCTCACCCTGAAATAGTAAGTTCTTCCTGGCTGTAAGTTCGCTTGCGTTGTGTAGCTGGTGGTCGATGCATCGACCTCAAACTTTGAGTAAGTCTTAAAATCTTGGTCAGTTCCCCATTGCCCTTGATACATAGTAGCATTTTCGACTGGATTCCATGTGAGGGTTATAGAGTTGTTTGGGTTTACGGTCGCAGTTAGCCCAGTTGGAGCTGGAAGGGTTGGAGGGGTACCTTGAGGGTTACCTGCATATATTGGGGGAACTTGAATTATCGATAGAAAAGAGATGAGAACCCCGATTAGGAGCATAGCTTGGTATCTTGACACACTTCCTCTTTTCATATCACTAGTTTTTTTCATGCTATTAGTCTTGGGTGGGGGAATATATAAAGTTTTCGTCGCAATGACGATAGAATTCGACAAATAGCTATTTTTGTTTATACTTTAGTTTTTTAAGAAATTTTTCGTCATTAAGAAAGGCTCTTCTTAGTAATCTAAACCTTTGCTTTCCTTATTATAACTTGAGATCCACCAACTTCTTTAACAATCTCCCAACCATTGTTTAAGTGTTCGATAAGCTCGCTAACGCTAACCGCCTTGTATTCGTAGCTGTTCTGCTGAACAATTTTTCTCAGTTCAACTATTGCTTCTTCAGTACGCTTCTTCTTTAAAAGTTGTTCAATCTGTGCAATCTTACTTTCATCCTTTATTAAAACCCTAGCCAAGTTTAGAAGCTGTTGTTTTTGAAGTTCTTCTAAGCTTGTAGTTTCAAAGATTGTTAGGTGTTGAATTGCCTTTCTATACTCGTTTGCCAATTGTTCTTCACTTGGTCTAAAGTAGGAGCCTGCTAGATAACCGCCAGCATGACCCATCAGCCGCTCCCTTACGTCTGGAGAAACGCCTGCTAAATCTAAGCTTGTCCTAAAGAACTTTCGAAGCGTATGAACGTGATAGAGGTAAAACCTCTTTGCTTTCTTGTCTTTTGCACTCTTCTTCAACATTCTAATCCATCTTACGTTTATTGAAGTTGCATTCTTCAAAGGAATTATCTTGCTTTCCTCGTCTATTTGCTCATTTTTCCTTTTCCTGTACTCAAGCCAGGGGCCAGTGAAGAATACCTCAATTACATTTTCACAAATAAATGGAAAGATGTAGAGAAAGAAATAAACGAAATAAAAGAAAAACTTGATGGCTTTGAAAACAGACTAAAAGTTCTTGAAAGTGATTACCCAAAAATCAGAGAATTACTGGATAAAATGTCACAGATCAATACAGACATAAACCTCGTTAAAAACGATATTGAATTTTTGATGAAAGAAGTAAAGGAGCTCAAAGACAAATTTGACTTGCTTGAGAAAGAAGTAGGAAAGCTCAAACTTAGTCAACAAGTGCAGGGAGTATTCGCTATCGCAGACAGTAATAAATTCGCTGAGGGCTCATTATACAGTTACAGTAACGTCAGAGTCAAAAATGGCAGGTTAATGATCAGAGTAGAAAATAGCTACTATCAAATAGTAGAAACAGGTGGCTTCGGAAATAGTGCTAACAAGGGCATGAATGAACTCAGAAAAAGGGGCAAACACTACAATTTTGAAGCTTACTATGCGCTTGGGCTCGCATCCATTGTTGCTGAAGCCGCTAGGCTAGGCAAGGCTATTAATGAAGATGATGCTGATGTAATTCTCAAAGTAGCAAGTTCTGCTGTAGTATTAACTATTCATCAACAGGTAAAGCATATTTTAGAAGCATTAGAGCCTCTGAGGGATAAAGCTCCCCAACAATATCTTGAAATACTATTTAGAGTATCAAGAATAGAACTAAATAAAGATACAGCTAGGTTTATTTATGATGAATTGAACTACATTCTTTCTAACTTCTTTAATAGGCTTAGTGAGCTGGTTTGGCCACTCATGACCGCTGTGCGAGTATGCTCAGTCATACTTAGTAAGTATTATATTTATTTCACGAAGGAAGAGGTTGAGGATATTGTTGAGAGTATGTGCATTTCACTTAATGAATTAAAAAAGGAAGATAATGAGCTAGCAACCATAGCTGAAGCAAATGCGTTAATCCCAGCATTGAGGCATCCTAAGCTTAGGAATTCTATAAGTGAGTACTGCTCTGTAAAGGATCTGGTTACTAGGGCTGTTAAGGTTCGTAAGAGTCTTAGGGAGTTGGCTAATAATCCAGATAAATTGCTGAAGAATAAGCATTTCATAGATTGGGCCACTTCTGTGCTTTGGATATCCCAACAAAATATCAAAGGATTGATTACTAATATAGAAACACATCTTATGTCTTCATTAGCTGAGTATAAACTTGATAGTGGTGAGCTTGATGAAGCTTCAAAGCTCTTTGATGAAGCGGCTGAAGCATATAAAAGTATTGGGGATTGGTATAATTACATAACTGCTCGTGATTAGTTTTTACGTGCTGAGGTTCTTAAGGCTAGAAGCATCAAGGAGTATGTTAATGTAGCTAGTAATTTTGAGAAATTATGGAATGAAACTTTAGAGAATCTCGAATACACGGCAATGTATTTAGTGAATGCATCTAGGGTTTTAGGTAACTATCTTGTTTACTTAGCATCAATAGGTAGGTATGACGATATTGAGAAGATAAGAAATAAGCATGCCTACCTCCTTAATTATGATAAAGACGTATCGGTCTTAGCTAGGCTCATGCTTAGATTGCTGGGATTCACTAACGTTACTGAGGTTAAACCCAAAGAACTTATTGATGTATATGAGGCTCATATTTACCCTTATTTCTTACCAGCATTGAAGCTAGTGTTGAGGAATGCGAAGCCCTCGAATACCGTGACATATGCAGATATGCGTTTTTAGCCGTTAAAGGAAATAATGACGCTCTAACAGCGTTAAAGATTCCACTTAATAATTTACTTAGAAAGAAAATTCAAAATGATGTGGAGATATTTAAGCTTCTGCAGGAACTAGATGGTAAGGCGTTGGCTCAATTATTAGCACCTATGAGTTCAGAGTGTCAATTAGCCTTAATGCTCTACACCTTAGTTAGTGGTAATGCTGAGTTGGCTAAGAAACACGCACTGTGGGGATCAAAAGTGCTTATTGGATCGTTTGGTAGGCTTTTTGGTGATGTTTATGGGGCATGTTGTGATGTGAGTAGTGAAGGGTTTAAGTTGGTGCTTCTAAAATTATACTACCGTCACATTTAATTTGCTTTATCAATTGTAATAAAATCTGTGTTTTGAATTAAGTTTTTGTGTTTTTTAATGTTGTGAGGTTAGTATTTCTGGGGTTATGATTGTTTTGTGAGGTGTTGGTTTTAGTGTTTCTTGGTTAGTTTTTATGTGGTAGAATTATTAAGGCTAAAATTTTATCCTCTTTTTGCTGTAGTGCATTATTCTTTGAATAAGCTCTTCTATGGAAGGCATTCCTAAGATTCTATCTGTTTCATAGTATTTAAATTCTGTGAGGGTATGCTTGAATGTACCTCCATCGATTCTCCTTCAAGCTGAATAAACCGAGCCATCTGACAAAGCTCTATAAGCATGTATCTGTAAACTAAAACAATCTCTTTTCTCTTTAATTAATTTACAGAAGATACTTGCTTCCCTCATACATTCTTGGTTTTTATTAAATTGAGTTACTGATCAATATTGAGATCTATAATCACATAATTTAATCATTCAATCTGTATATGGACATTTTTGTGGAGGGGTTGTTTGCTTTATAGAATTTTGCAGCTCTCATGTCGCTGTAGGTCCCCTTTATGTTCCTGAAGACCCTTACAACACTAATTTTTGATGCACCCATGGATTTCGCTAACTCTAGTATTTTTGCTAGTAGGGCTGTCCCTATTCTCCTCCTCCAGTGGGGTTTAATGACGTGTATACCGTAATCGATATTGAAATTATGGATGTTCAAGTATGCCATTCCTACTGGTGAATCGTTGAGGAGGGCTGTGAGAACCAAGTGGTCTCCTCTTCTTGGGGATGATGAAACCCCAGCTCTGCTTTTGTATCCTCCTAAACGTTTCAACATCGTTTTCGCCCCATTCCGTGAGTGTTTTCATCCTTACGTCTTTGTTGGGCTCCAGAGTCCTTGCATTTATGTTCCAGAAGTATAGAACTGACTTAGCATTTATTAGGCTTAGATTTATTGGCGTCTCTTCGGGAACCATTAGGATCTTAGTTGAGGAGCCGTAGCTTTTAAGGGAATCTATGGCCTTGGGCACTTCATCCACCCTCTCTGTAATGGCTAGTATTGCTTCCCTAATCCCACCTTTAACAATCCACTTTACGCCAACAAGATGTAGGTTATCTTCTTTACTCAACAAATTAATGTTTTCAATGGGCTTCGCCCAGAATATCTTAAGCTTGCTAAGTTCATTGTACCATTTAACAAATTCTTCGAAACTTATGAAATCGAATAGCATGACCTTCATCCCTATAGCTTGAAGCCCAAATGATCCCTCTCCAAAAAGGCATTGCCACTGATATACCATGCAACATGAGACTTCATAAGTCTATCGACTCATACGACAGTCCAGATACCAGTATGTTGGAGGACCTGCAATTACATAGTGGAAGTTGAGAATGCATGCTTTACAAAGAGTTATAAGTTATTTAAGGGGTTGATGAGAGTAACAGTTATTTGGGTGGTTTGTATGAGGAATTTGATGCCTGAGATTCAGCGTGATAGGCTTATTGTTGAGGGTTTTATGGTGTGGGGGATATGTGAGGAATTTCTTAGAAGCTTTTTGATTGGGCTTAGTGAAGCTTTGGGTATGAGGATTATAGCAGGGCCATTCATATTCTCCCCTGACAAATTCTCCCTCATTCATAGGGGTTTGGGAGGCTTCATAGCGTGGGTTGAGTCTGGAGTTGCCTTCTATAGTTGGAGTGATCATAAATTCTTCACCTTGGACATCTATAGTTGTAAAGCTTTAAACGTGCAAGTTGTTTTGGATTATGTTAAGAGGGGGTTGAAGTGTAGTGATATTGTTTGGCAGAAGATAGAATATGAGTGAGCAGTATACGTGCTACAACTTCCTCTACGATGACTCTACTTAAGAGTATTGAAAGTTCCCAGCTTCAGGTCCGGGGGGAC
>NZ_JANGFQ010000054.1:0-9673 GCF_024707025.1 Candidatus Culexarchaeum yellowstonense | reverse complement strand
TACCAAACTATGAAATAGGGTTGGCAGCCGTAGCAGCCAATGTATTCTGGCCAGAGAAGGATGCATATGGAAACAAATTGAGAGACATGCCATTCTTCCAAGACCTACCCACAAAAACAGCAAAGGATTGGGCAATAGCAATATACTTTGGAAATAGCAGCGTAGATTGGGTTGTAAGACAACTCACAGACGTTTATGGAACGAAGGTTGGAGGAGGAGTTGGAGCAGTATTAGCATCCAGAATGTACCCATACTGGCCAGACAAAATAGTTGGATGGGCAACCGGATCAAAGGGGGCAGCGGAATATGAAATATTGGTGAGGAGACCAGGTGAGGGTGCGGCGGCAATGGATGCACAATCCCTGGCACACCTAGCAATAGTAATATTCATAGTACTCGGAAACTTAGGATACTTCCTATCCAGGAGGAGGGGGAGGTAAATGTCAGTAGACATACCTACACTCGCAACAATAATGGCTGCCGGAATAACATTAATGCTCCTCAGCTACCTGTATAGGGAAAACATATTCTTCAGAATAGCTGAACACGCATACATAGGCGCCGCAGCAGCCTACACCACACTAGTAAACATAGACACAGCATGGGCAAACTATCTATACCCACATGTGGCGAAAGGAGAATGGTGGTGGTGGATCACAGTACCTATAGGACTACTATACCTATTCTTCTTCACAAGGAAATACTTCTATCTCTACAGGTATCCAACAGCCCTATACCTAGGCGTATCAATAGGAACCATAGTGGCAAGATACATAAAAACTCAATTCCTAGAGCAAATAAGATCCACCATAACCGATACAACAGGCACCGCGATATTGCTGCCAAAGCCCATTGATGGTATACTGGTAGCCATAGGCGTACTAACAGCACTATTCTACTTCTACTTCACCATAGAATTCAAAGGGCCACTAAACACAATAGCAAGGATAGGCAGATACACCCTTGTAGCAGGGTTTGGAGGTAGCTTCGCACTGACAATAATGAGCAGAGTCACATTATTCATTGGGAGACTTAGATTCTTATACTTCACATATCCAGCACCATACATATGCGTACTGGCAGGGATAGTGCTGATAATAGGGATAGCAATGGACTACATGAAGAAGAGTAAAACCGCATAAACTCAAAACTTTTTTACTTTTTTTAGGTTGGCAAATTCAATTAAACTTCAACTCTTATTCTACCTGTGAAAACCTTCTCAGCTGGGCCTATCATTTGAAGTCTATCTCCAATGACGATCTTAAGCATTCCACCACGAACATGAACATCAACAATCCCACTCTTAACCAGTCCAAGGCGATGAGCTACAGCAGCTGAAGCCGTTGAACCAGTTCCACAAGCATAAGTCTCATCCCAAACACCACTCTCATAAGTTCTAACCTTAATGGAATGATCATTTAAAACTTCAACTAGATTTACACATATACCTTCAGGGAAGATCTTCTTATTCTTGGATATGGCTTCAGCATACAAGTTTATGTTAGCCTTATCCACATCATCCAAGAATAACACGACATGGGGGACGCCTGTATCAACTATGGAAACCTCAACATCTCCGATCAATGGGAAATTAATACGTCTAGCTATAAGCTCATCTTCATCATTGAAATCAAGCTTAACATACCTCTTCAAATCCTTAAACCTACATTTCAAAACACCCATATCAGCCTTAAACCATCCATCACCAACCTTTTCTACAAACTTCAATCCAGCCCTAGTTTCAATTAGCAACTTATCTAAACCAAGCTTCTCAGATAAATATGCAGCTACACAACGTAAACCATTACCACACATCTCAGCCTCAGTCCCATCAGGCTCCAAAACCCTCATAAACCCATGAGCACCACAAGTGGATGGAACAATGAATAGTACGTCATCAGCGCCCACGGAAAACCTCCTACGACAAACCTTCATGGAGAAAGCACCCTTAAAAGCTTCAGGAACAACTTCACCACCCAACTCATCCACAATTATGAAATCATTACCACAACCATGATACTTCACAAACTCAACATCCAGAATCATAAAGATCCAATAGAATAGGTGTATAGGGAGTATAAATAGGCAACGAAACGATAAAGCATATAAATAAACAATACACTTTATGATTAGTATAACGATAAAACTGAAAGCCACAATCCATTGCCCACGGTGAAAATAATGACTCAAATAACGATACCAGTAATACAGCCAATACAAACCATAACCCTCATAACAATAATATATGCATTTACATGGACAATAATGATAATCCACGCAATATACTATTGGACTGGAGTAAGGGGGGAAGAGGCAAAGAAGGTTAAAGCGAAACTCAAAGAATACCCAAAAACAACAATAATAATACCAGTAAGAAATGAAGAAGCAACAACAATAATTGAATTACTCAAAGCACTATCAAAACAAACATATCCAAAAGATAAAATGGAAATAATCATTGTAAGCGACGATACAGAACAAAAATTCAAGGAAATAAGGGATAAGATAATGGAAGCAACATGCGTGAAGGAGTTGGAGGTAAAAATCTATAGGAGGGAGGAACCTAGAGGATTCAAAGCTGGAGCACTAAACTATGCACTAAAAAGATCCAATGGAAAATACATCGTAGTATTCGATGCAGACACAATACCAAAAGAAACATTCCTAGAAGAAACCATAACACACATGGAAACTGAAGGGCTAGATGCACTGGCAACAAAATGGTCAACAAAGAATATGAATGCATCACCAATAGCAGAAGCACAAGCAGTATCCATGGAATTCCTAACATCAATAATAATGAGGGGGAAGAAGATACTTGGAAAACCAATAATAATACCTGGAAGTGGATGCATATTCAAAAGGGAAACATTAATAGAAGTTGGAGGATGGGATGAAGAGGATGGATTAGGGGAAGACTTGGAAATATCAATGAAATTGATACTTAATGGGAAGAAGATAGATTACATGGATGAAGTAGATGTGGAAGTAGAGGTACCATTAAGCTATGAAGATTTCAAGAAACAGCAATCAAGATGGGCATATGGAGCAATACGCGTACTACTGAAAAACATACCAAAGATGGTTAAAGCAAACATCCCATTAACATGGAAGATAGACATAGCACTACACCTACTACAATACCATGCAATACTAGCAAACTTTGCAATAGCAATACTCGCACTACTATCAATAATTATAAAGACAGATCTAATGGCACAAGCGACATTCCTAATACCAATAACAATAGCATTATCAGCATTGGAAGCAACAGCATACATGCATACTGCAAAAAGACTTGGATTGAAAACCTGGAGGAGCATAGTAATAATGGGGAGATGCACAGCCTTAGCAGCAGTCCTAGCACCACAAGTACTAATACAAAGCATGAAGGTTATAATTGGGAAAAGGGAGAAGTGGGAAGTTACACCAAAAGGGGCTTTTGCAAAGAAGACTAGTAGTAAAAAGGCTACAATAATAGAGAATGTGACGACCATAATGGGGGTTATGGCAATGCTCACACTAATAATACTGGGATACGGAATGTCAGCACTATGCATACTAACACTAACACTACCATATGCATATGTAGCATGGAAAACAAACAATCATAAATGGTGAAAACCATATAAAGCCAAGGACACATAATCAATAACGAAGGATATGATGAGAGAATACTATTCTAGGCAGATAGTGTTAAGGGAGCTTGGAGAAGAGGGGCAAGAGAAGCTGATGAAATCAAAGGTGGCAGTGGTGGGGGTTGGAGGACTTGGAAGCATAGCCTCAACATACCTAACACTGGCTGGAGTAGGATACATAAGGATAATAGATCACGACATAGTGGAAATACACAACCTACATAGACAAGTACTATACGATCCAAGTGAAGTAGGCTACCCAAAAGTGGAGGTAGCTGCTAGAAAGCTGGAGAAGATGAATCCACAAGTAAAGGTGGAACCAATACCAGAACACCTCAACACATCCAACGCAGAAAGATTACTTAGCGATGTAAACGTGATCGTCGATGGACTAGACAACATGAGCACAAGATACATAGTGAACAGGGTAAGCATAAAGCATAGGATACCATACATATTTGCAGGAGCCATAGGAATGGAGGGAAACATAACAGTAATAAGCCCACCAGAAACACCATGCCTAGAATGCATATTCCCAAAAGTAGACGACAACCTACTACCCACATGCGAAACAAGGGGGGTTATAGGGGCAACACCGGGAATAATAGGGGCTATTGAAGCCATGGAAGCAATAAAGATCATAGCTGGAATAAATGGAACATTAAAGGGGAAACTACTGGTATGCGACTTCAAAACCATGGAATTCCACAAAATAGAAGTAAGGAGGAAGGAGAACTGCCCAGCATGCACAGGGGGCGGGAGAATGGATATACCACCACCAAAAACCACATGGATATGTGGGAGAGGAGTTATAAACGTAAACCCAACAAAACCAATAAAAATAGACTTAAAGAAGTTGAAGGAGGAATTTTCAAAGAAACATAAAGTGAAGATAGTGACTGGAATAATGATAGCAATAGAATATGAGGGGAAAGATGTAAGCATATTCCAAAATGGGAGGATGATAATAAGGGGAGTGAAAAGCGAAGATGAAGCCATAAACATATACAACAAAATACTAAATGAAATCATTGAAACACAAACCTAAATAACCAATTAAAACATAAAGGTATACGCTGAGATCATGAGAAGCCTAAAAATAGAAGATTACAATAGGTTCACGTCAGTATGCGACCCACAAATATCGCCAGACGGCAAAAGAATAGCCTTCGTAACAATAAAACCAGACACTCAAGAAAACAATTACAAATCGAGAATATGGGTTATCAACATAGATAATGGAGAAGTAGAACTAACCACAAATGGACCCACAGACACATGGCCAAGATGGAGTCAAGATGGCAAAAAACTACTATTCATATCAAGAAGAACCATAAGGGAAGGGGAACCTGGAAACGAACTATGGATACAACAAATAAATGGTGGGGAACCAAGACTAGTAATGAAGAGTAGGAATGGAATAATACAGCCATCATGGAATCCAGACAACAAACACATCCTATACAGATCAACAGTGATGAGGGGGGAATTGGATCAAGAAGCAAGACTGATAGACAAAATACCCATATGGTTTGATGGAATAGGGTTCACACACCACATAAACACACATCTATTCCAAATAGACATATACTCAAATGAAGTGGAACAATTAACTTCAGGAGACATAGACATAGTGGAAGCAAAATACTCCAATGATGGAAAGAAGGTAGCATACGCAGCAACAACAAACTACATGGAACCAAGAAAACAATACCTACACATAATAAACCTCGAAACAAGGGAAACCATAAAATTAAAGCATATGGGAATGGGCATAGGACCACTAACATGGCACCCAGACGGTAAAAGAATAATATTCAGAGGAAACGACTATAGGAGAGGATACCCAACACATGAATGCATATGGCAAATAAACATAGAAACAGAAGAACTACAAAACCTAACCGGGAAAACCGGATACCAAACAAATCACAGCATATACTACGATCTAAGAGGACCATACCAAGCACCACAACCACCAATAATAGAAAATGATGAAATATACTTCACACAAACAAGAGGGGGGAGACACAACATATACAAAATGAACATGAAAACAATGGAAGTAGAAGACGTAGTTACAGGAGACTTCGTAATAGAAAACTTCCAAGTAAAAGACAACAAGATAGTATACACAAAGGTAACTGAAAAGATGCCAGCAGAAATCTATGTATGGGAGAATGGCTTAGAAAGAAAGTTAACAAGCTTCAACGATGAAATATTGAGGGAAGTGAAAGTGCAGGAACATGAGAGATTCCAATTCAAAGCATCAGATGGAGCCAACATAGAAGGATGGATAATGAAACCAACAGAATACAGGGAAGGGGAAAAGTATCCAACAATAATATTCATACATGGAGGACCAAAAAGCACCTTCGGATACGCATTCATGTTCGAACACCAAATATGCGCAGCCAATGGATACGTGGTGATATATGCAAACATTAGGGGTAGTGGTGGATATAGTGAAGAATTCGCAGATATAAGGGGGAAGTATGGTGAAAGAGATTATCAAGACATAATGGAAATGATCGAATATGTAACAAGAAAGTATAACTACATAGATGAAGAGAGAATGGGAGTAACGGGGATAAGCTATGGCGGATACATGACAAACTGGATAATAACGCAAACCAACAAATTCAAAGCAGCAGTATCACTAAATGGGATAAGCTGCTGGCTAGCTGAATTCGGAACCACAGACATAGGATTCCACTTCGTACCAGACCAAATAGGTGGAGACTGGTGGAACAATAGGGAGGAATGGATAAACAAATCACCAATAACACACGCCAACAAAGTTCAAACACCAATACTAATAATACACAGCATGGAAGATTACAGATGCTACCTAGACCAAGCACTACTATTCTACACAGCACTAAAATACCTCGGAAAAGAAGCAAAACTACTACTATTCACAAGTGGAAGTCACGTATTCAGCAGATCAGGGAAACCAAACCATAGAGTTAAAAGGCTAAAGCACATGATAGAATGGTTCAACCAATACCTAAAACAGAAAACATAAATACAAAAAGTAAAGAAAACAGTTGATGAGAACATGGTTGAAGTGAAAGTGGAGCTACATAAGGGGGTAGGCCTAATAGCCACCACAGAAACAGGATTCACAGTGGTAATGGGAGGATCAATGGAAACAGTTGGAGCAGAAAAGAGGTATGGACCCTCAGCAATGGAACTAGTACTAGTGGCATTGGGAGGATGCCTATCATCAGTAATGCTAAGAATACTAAACAGCAGAAAGATAAATGTGGAAAACTTGGAAGTAAAGATTCATGGAGAAACCATGAAAGAAACACCACAAAGATACAAGAACATAGAAGTGGAAATAAATGCAAAAGGAGCTCCAAAGGAGGAAATACAAAGAGCAGCAGAACTAGCGGAAAAATACTGTCCAGTACTATGGACATTAAAAGAGAATGTAGAAGTACATTTGAAAGTTCAGTAAACCAAAACCAACACACTATTATTTATCAACATTTTTGAGAGATAGACTTGCAAAGGTCGCAATCCATAAGATTACATTCGGAGTCAACAATCTTATGGAAACTGCAAAGTAAACCCTTAGTCCTCACAATCCTACATATACTGCACACTTCACCAACAAAAAACTTATAATCCACATTACCGGAAGCAAAGGATTTAGCAAGCAAATCAATATGCTCCATAATATCAGGATAATCCTCAACATTGAGAGCTCCACCCCTCAAACGCCTACTATAAAGGCTAATGGCAGGCTGACTAACCCCAAGAAGCTTTGCCACCTCAATTTGCTTAAAACCATAATTTAACATAAGCCTCTTAGCCAAAGCAGCCCTAACACTAGGCAAAACAAACTTAACAACAACTTCACATGGAATCAGCATACAAATCAACAATATAAATAAACAATGGCACAAAATATACTTGTTGCTAATGGACAAAAATTGGAAATCCAAAACATTGAAACTAAAAGGTTATAAGCAATTTAAATTGAAATATGATTTGATGACGCACATTATGGATTTAATGTTATGGGTGGTAAGTAAGGGAAGCGAACTTGGAGGAGAATATGTGGAAGCAAGATATCAAAAGTTTCACAGCACAAGCATCGAAATTAGAGATGGGAAGATCGTTTCAGCAGCCCCTGGAATAGAGCAGGGAGTTGCAATAAGAGTGCTACTTAATGGGGCATGGGGATTCTCCACAACAAACAATATCGATAAAAGATCACTTGAAAACGCCCTAAACATAGCTACAAAAATGGCTAAACAAGCAAGCAAAGACTCTGAAAAAATGAATCTAGCACCAAGCAATGTGGTAATTGACGAAGTGAAAACTCCAGTGAAAGAACCACTAGAAGAAGTATCAATAGAGGAAAAGATGAAATTCCTATTAAAGGCGGATGAAGCTGCAAGGAAGATATCACCAAATATAAAGACAACATCAAACTATGACGATTACACAGAAACGAAAATCATATGCACAAGCGATGGAACTCAGCTGGAAATGAGAAATTCATGGGTTTACTGGGGAATGTGGGCTTACGCTAGGGAAGCAGGATTAATACAATCATATAGGGATAGATATGCAATGCTAGGTGGATTTGAAGTAACTGAAAGAATGAAGGTGGAAGAGAGAAGCATGGAAGCTGCAAGGAAGGCTATGGAACTATTGAAAGCGAAACCTGCACCAGGAGGAAAATTCACAGTGGTAATAGATGGAGCATTATCAGGATTAATGGCGCATGAAGCTATAGGCCACGCCTCAGAAGCTGATGGAGTACTAAGAGGGACAAGCATACTAAGAGGGAAACTTGGAGAAAAGATAGGTTCAGAACATGTAACACTAATAGATGACGCCACAATACCAGAAAGATTTGGAACAGACGTATACGATGATGAAGGCATAAAAACACAAAGGAAAGTCATAATACAAAGAGGGATTTTAAAGGGATACTTAACCAATAGGGAAGCGGCTGGGAAAATGAGTCTACCAGTAACTGGAAATGCAAGAGCACAAGACTACAGATTCCCACCAATAGTTAGAATGACAAACACATTCTTCCAGCCAGGGGACATGAGCTTCGAAGAATTAATTGAAGACATAAAGTATGGGATATATGCGAAGGGTGGTAGAGGTGGACAAGTAAGCCCAGCTGAAGGCATATTCCAATTTGGAGCTCAAGAAGCATACCTAATAGTCAATGGAGAAATAAAGGAGAAGCTTAGAGACTTCAGCATGAGTGGATTCATACTTGAAACGTTAAAGAATGTAACTGGAGTGGCAAAAGACTTCGATATATACCCAAGCTTCTGTGGGAAGATGGGGCAATCCATGAGAACCACATGTGGAGGACCACATATGAGAATAGAGAATATGATGGTTGGAGGGAGGGGGTAATGGAACTCATTGAAGCAGTAAAAATAGCTGTGGAGAAAGCATTAAAATATGGTGCATCACAAGCAGAAGCATACGCCACAAGATCCAATAGGATAAGCATAATGACAGCCAATGATAGGGTAAGTGGAGTAAAAACTAGAGTTGGATCAGGTGAAGGTGTGGAAGGTATAAGTGTAAGGGTAGTCATTGGGAAAAGCCTCGCATATTCACACACAACAATACTAGATGAGGCGAGCATAGAAGAAACAGTTAAGACAGCAATAAAGCTCGCTAAAATTAAAGAACCAGACCCAGACTTCAAAACACTACCACAACCAAGAAAACCCCCAACAGTTGAAGGAATATATGATCCAGCAATAGAAAATCCACCAATAGACGAAATATTCGATGAAGCTAGAAGAATAGTTGGAGAAGGATTAGAGAAAGATCCAAACTTCAACACTATAAGTGCAAGCTTTAACTTCACATCAACAGAGAGAGCAATATTCAATAGCCTAGGAGTAGAGGTAAACTGGAAGGAGAGTACTGCAAGTACGGGAGTCACAATATTAGGAGAAAAGAATGGCGTTAGAAGCGTGGGATGGGAGGGGGAAGCATATAGGCAACTAAATAAGATAGATGCCAAAAGATGCCTA
>NZ_JANGFQ010000053.1:0-9705 GCF_024707025.1 Candidatus Culexarchaeum yellowstonense | reverse complement strand
AATTCAACGATCTAATTGCATTCATAGATTACGATGGTGTGAAAATTAAAGTTAGAGATGTCGATCTAATTAGGGATGTATCTGCAATAATAGTTAGACCATTCGGTAGGATGAGTTTGGATCAAGCTATATTCAGAATAGACCTATTATACGCATTAAATGATATTGGAATACCAGTATTCAATAAGCCATATGCAATAGAGAAGTGCGTAGATAAGTTTAGAGCTTTATGCACATTGAAAATGCATGGAATACCAGTCCCAAAAACCATAGTTACGGAAAAACCCAATATAGCCTTCAAAAACCTTGAATTCATAAAGAGTAAGAGGGTTGTGCTTAAACCAATGTTTGGATCTAAAGGTCATGGAAGTACGAGGATAAAAGTTGATGAAAGGGATGTGTTATGGGAAGTTCTACATACAATAGGATTCGCCAAACACACAATATACATGCAGGAATACTTGAAGCATGGTGGTAGGGATATAAGGGCATTCGTACTTGGAAATAAGATTCTAGCAGCAATGTATAGGAAAGCGCCAAAGGGGATGTGGAAGACAAATATAGCTCAGGGGGCAATTCCAAGGAGGATAGAGAAGCTGGAACCAGAATTAGAAGAAATTGCATTGAAATCCACTGAAATACTTGGATGCGAAATTGCTGGTGTAGATATGGTGGTAGTGGAGGGATCTCCATATGTACTTGAAGTGAATAGTCAACCAGGATGGAAAGGTCTCCAAAGCGTTGTAACAGATATAGATATCGCCACGGAGATAGCTAAGTATGTGATTGAGAAAGCAAAAAAGTAGTTTGATGATTGAAATATCTCAATCAGATCGCTAAAGCCTTCCTCAAAAGATCGTAGTTTACGTAACCAGCCTTCAAAATAGATCCAGTCCTAAAATTGTTGACAACAACCACTGCTGGAGCAAAGACACTTGGATCCAACTTGAATAGGAACTCCACACCCACTTGTGAAACAAGCTCTGTGAAGGATTTACCATAATCCTTCGATGCCGAACTTGGGGATGCATTAACGTAACTTAAGAGTTTAGAGTCATCTGGATAGTCAACTATGTAGAATGTTGATCCACCATAAAGTAGCATATCATTGGTTTTACCCAACATAACCATTGGATTTGGATGTAGTGGAGCTATTGGGCATACCCCAAAACCATACTTCACAGTTTTTATGTCGAATCCAATTGCATGGAACTTATGTATACCAGTTTCAACTATCCTAGCACTAATCTGCACGGATCCAGCTACACTACTCGATGATGCAACAGCCAAATATAGGTTTTCAGGTTTAACATTAGCCGATTCACTAATGAACTTAACAACATCTTCATTGGGGAGGGATTCAGCTTCCAATACGAGGACAGCTTCATCCGAAACTTCACTATAACCCAACTCCTCATACAACTTCTTAGGCTTCCTCGCAAGAGCCCTAGCAGGTCCACTGGCATTGGCAAAGTATTCCCCAACCTTAATCCTCCAACCAGCAAGTTGTGAAGCCATACATGCCTCCACAGGGTGATCCGTGTAAACAGTAACTGCTGGTATGGTTAAACCATCAATGTTGAATCCTGTGAATCCAACTTCACCTAAACCTCCAAGACATATCTTTGAAAGTATTAATCCAGCTTCAAAACCACCAGGGCTCTTTACACCCATATCCACAACAGTTGCACCAGCAACTTTGCTATAGCTTATCTGGAGCTCCTTGCATCTATCAATAGCCTTCATCAATATGTCAACGGCAATTTTATTCATAGGTCTACTCAACTTCCACCCTCTCCTCCATGAAGTCTTTATACTGCTCAATTAATGATTTATTATCTTCGAGGGATATATATACGCTACCCCTACCACCAACAACTGCATCTGCTATGAATACTGCGAAGGGTTTATTCATGGATATCTTGCCAACCCTAACTGATGGGACTATTGAATCGAAGTAGAAGCTTGGTAGAATCCCCTCAACAACTCCACCCACAATAACCCTGCCAGCAGTCATCCTGGCACCAGGGTATAAGTCGCAATTCTTCTGGATTAGTATAGTTCCACCCATCATATTCAATCCACATAGCATTCCAGCATTACCATCTATGATTATCCTCCCACCCTTCATTCCAAAACCTATCTGCGACCCAGCATCACCATGTATCACTATCTCTCCACCAGACATCCCCTTACCAGGCCTTTCACCTGGAAGTTTCCCTCCAACACAATCACCACACCCCTTCATAACCTCAATACTTCCACCCTTCATCTTAGCACCAAGATAGCTTCCAGCCTTCCCCTCAATAAGTATGGATCCACCAATCATCCTATAACCAGCAAAATGCCCAACATCACCTTTAACAACAATCCTCCCACCACTCATCCTATATCCAATGTACTTCAATTTCCCAGAACCCAACCCTTCAATTAGTATTTCAATGGAATTCACATCTCCAGGAGCATTTGAAGGGCCGCTGACATCAAATAGATCCTTCAACTCAACGGATACCCCACCCTCAAGTATGCCGAGTTTAAGGATATCGTTTAAACTCTTACCAGCAAATGAATTTGGAGATATGTTTCTCGCATCCACCGGAACTTTAGGTTCATACTTCAATTTAACAATATAAGTTGATTTAACACTCATATATTTCACCTCAAATTGGTTTTTAATGGTATTTCCATAGGATTCCTCAACTCCCTATCCTCTATGAAGAAGTTTCTAAGTGAAATAGAGTAATACTTCTTGAATGCGGAATTCAAGTATCCTTCAACCTCCAAAACCATATCCTTTGGGATTTCAGGCTTAACGTATAGGGTTCTACCATAAACTTGCTTAACAATCTCACCACCCTTAACAATTATTTCACCACCCTTAATTGTCATGTAAGCTCTCCTAAAAGCCTTTGAAATCCTCTCATAATCCTTACTTAAATCCACAATTCTAGGGTCAATATCATATATTGCTATGTCAGCATCAGCTCCAATTCCAAGATGACCCTTAAACCTCTCTAAACCAAGAAGCTTTGCTGGAGAAGCTCTAGTGATTATTGCTATATCATACAATGTTAATTCACGATCCAATGATGGTATCACACACCTCTTCAAAGCCTTCCTATTCAGTTTAGCCATGAAATCCTCCCTAGCCTTCCTACTCATAAGCCAACTCATAACTACTGGATAATCTATGAATGGACCGCCATTGGGGTGATCTGTGGTTAAGAAGACTCTCCACAAATCCCTAGATAGCAATACAACTTCAAGTCCAATTGCCCATTGAATCGTATTAACATAACTCTTCTTCTTATACTTGTATGGAACAATCCCGGAAGCAGTTTCCACCTCAGTATCCGTAGTACTCCACTTCCAACGAGTTAAATGATATAATACGAATTCGAAGGGTGCATCTGCAGTCATGGTTGTTGCAGGTCTACCTGGAATAACTTGCCCCATATCCAAAGTCACATATGGATTTGCATTTAAAACATTAGCTATATCTTCACCACCACTCTCCAATGAACCCCAAGAATCACCCTTATAACCAGTGAATTGAACGTGCGTCACATGTAGAGCTGAACCTTCAGAAATTATCTTCAAATCCTTAGTTAAATTCATAGTTTCCATGGTTACCAAATAGTTTCCAGGGTACCCGAGCCTATTACAGTGAACATGAACTTTATGTGGCAAATTTAATTGCTGAGCTGATTCAGCTATAGCCTTAATTATATCTCTTGGAGTTAAACTATACCCTGGAACTTGATCATCTAAACCTAAACCTTTACCCTTAATCATCCAAGCAACATCAGAACCGGCATCAACAATCTTAAGGGAATAAGTTTTTGTTGCATATAGTAGCCAAGCAAGATATGCTGTAAGCATATCCCTACGGGATTCTTGAATTAAATCCAATACAATCCAATTGGAGTCCACGAGGACGAAGGCCATCTTATCGATCATTGGAATTGCATTGAGCTCTTCATGCGTATGTCTAGTCTTCAATGGTGGAGTTGCAGGTTCAGCCACAAGGGTGTAACCCATCCTAGCATAATCATAACCAAATCTGAATACGTTGGGTACTGTTAAGCCAGTTTCAGCCCTCTTAAATGGAGGTTTATGTGGTACATTCGTCATGTAGTGATCTTCAGGTCTAATCAACCTACCAACATTAACTTTAGGTCCAGCTATATGTGAATGTATATCTATACCACCTGGAAGGACAACTTTACCACTAGCATCCACAACAATAGCTTCACTCAAATTTATCTCGGAAGGATCAACTATCCTACCATCCTTAACACCTAAATCCATAACCTCCCCATTAATTGAATTCAATGGATCATAAACCAACCCATTCTTAATGAGTATTTGAGTCATTAAACCCACCCCCTCTTCTCCTTAACCTTACTCAATATCTTGGATAAAATCTCCACATCAGATAAAACCCCCTTAGGTGGATCTACAACCTTCCTCATCCTTATGGGTACACCATCCATCCTATAAGCAGTCCCCTCAAATTCAATTCCAACAAAGCCTGAGGGTATTATTACGTCGGAGAATAGCGTTGTGAGAGACCACTTAGCATCAATAACTATGACTGGGATCTTCGATAAATGTTGAACAGCCTCAATGGGTAGATGAGCTGCAGGATCACTTGCAACCACCAACATTGCATCAACATCACCATTTGCAAGTAGATCCACCGTGGTGGTAACTCCAGGGATCATCTTTGGAAACCCCCTTGAGAAATCAACTCCATATGGGTATCCAGTGAGCCATAGAATTGTCTCATTGGATCCACTAACATTGTAATGCCCCCTCATGGGTATTATTGCAAACTTAGTCCACTCATTCAATTCCTGAACCAACCTTATCACCTCTTGGAGATTCCTATTCTTAGCTCCACTCATAGTCACACCAACGCCGACAAATATAACTCCATACCTAGCTCTCATCATCATATCAGCTAACTCCAAAACCTTCTCCCTAGGTACACCTGCAATTTTGGGGGCTTCAATATCCAAATCCTTTAAAACCATCATTAAAGCAGTTATCAATTCAAGATCCCTCCTAGGTTCAATTTGAATGAATAAGTCTGCTTGATCAGCTATTGGAGTTTTCCTAACATCAATAACCACAATCTTCCTATCCCTACGACCCTTGGAAAACCTCCCCTCACGTAGAATTAAGCGTGTAAAGTGGTTTAAGTGAGCGTGGGATGGATTTGAACCCCAAAATATTATTAGATCAGCCAACTGTATAACTGTCCCAAAAGTCGTCCTAACAGTACCAACCTCTTGAGCCCCCTGAATTGTGGGACCATGACATATGGTGCTCGTGTTATCTATAACCCCATGCAATATCTCAGCCAACTCAACACCAACCTCAACAGCTTCATTGGAAGTGTTAGACCAGCCGTATAGTAGTGGATACTTGGATTTAACAAGTATATCTGAAGCTAAATCTATAGCTTCATCTAAATCAACTTCAATGAGTTTACCATCCCTCCTAACGTAAGGTTTCAGTATCCTATGCCTCCAATAATTGAGGAATTTAGCCATGGAAATGGCGCATCCACCAACATTCCTAACAATCTTATCACCCTCAACCTCGATCTTCAAATGATCGCATAAATCCCCACAAAATGGGCATGGAACATCTTCAAAAACCCTCCTCTCACCTGAATTCAATGGTTTATCCATGGGGTAAACTTCAAGCCCCTTAGCACCAAGACTCCTCAAAATATCATTTAAGGATGTAATTCCATCAGTGGTGGATTCAACTGAAACCTTAACGGACTTCAAACTAGGCATACCAGTACCATCAGTCAATGAATGCATAATGAAGTTAGCCCATGGACCCATAGGAATAAAAATAACGCCTGAAGGAACCCTATCACTAGACTTAACTGGTAGAACAACGGAATATTTGGATGTTGAAACCTTAACCCTATCAGTAACGCCAAGTCTACCCATATCTTCAGGGTTCATCTCCACAACAGCCACAGCTTGAAAATACCTATCACTAAGTTTACCATCACTCTCCATGGAAACTCCTTGAGACAGCGTCCTCCCAGTAACTAAAAAGAATTGTTGGGAGGAGGTCATTTGCCACGTGCCTCCTCCATCAACTTCTCCTTAAACAGTATAGTGCCATCAGAGCTATGTGGCGTTCTAACCAATGTATCACCATACTTCTCTATTTCGCGAGCTTCATCAGCCAATTTAGCTGCATACCTCATAATCTCATGGGCTGCTGCAAGTATTGGTATGTATCTCTCACGCTCCTTAATCTTGAAGCATCCCTCCGTAGTTAGATCTGAAACCTTCACAGCAATGTCATAGGCAGCCATAGCCTTAGCCTTAGCATATGGATTCCTATACTCAGCATACGTTACTGCAACCTCCTTATCCACAACGATCTTCGGTAATGATGGCTTTTCACCAGCCTTCAACGAATTTATAACTTTATCCAATTCAACTTGTAGAAGCCTAACAACTCCAGTGGCAGCTAAAACCTTAATTACATCGGTATTGAATATTGTCATTTCAACTGGATCCAAGAAACCTCTACGAGCTCCAATCATGGAATCAGCCAACACAATTATGTATCCAAAACCCTTCTCCTCAAGCTCCTTAGTAATCCTCCTAGCAGGTGCATCTGAAATTACAATCACATTCTTACCCTTCTCACCAAGAGCATTCCTAACCTTAGTTGGACCTGGGAGGGATGCATTTGGACTTGGAATTATGTATAAATCGTAGTCTTCAGCTAAAGCCTTCTTGGCAAGTTCCTCAGCATTAGCTTCAGTCATCTTAGCACCCACACTTAAAACTCTAACTTCAATATCCCCCCTATCAGCCCTCTCATCCAAAACATACTCTAGGAGTGGCGATGAACCAATACATCCAAGCTTCAAAATACAAACCTTCACAACTTTACTCGACATACCCATCACCACTAAACTTTAACTTCAATACTTTTAACACTTTCTAAAGCCTCCTTCAAACGCAAATGATATGGGCCAAGCTTACCACCATAATTCCCAGCATCAATCTTGACAACACCTGGAACACTTGCAGCGGCTTTAATGGCCAACCCCATAGCCATCAAAACATCATCCCTCCTAAGACCATTGATCACAATCTCATAAACTGATTCAACACCCTCAGGAATCCTTGTATCCTTAACAATATTCCTTAAAACTGGGCAGTATGGATGGTTTGTTGTAGCTCTAAGCTTCGGATACTTCAATGAACCCACCTTAGAACCTGAGCGGACAATACCTCCAGGGAATGGCGTTACCACATACTTACCATACCTATGTATGGCTTTCACAGCTTTCTCAGCTGCATTTAAACATGCATCCCTACTCTTAGCCAATATGAGTATATTTCCACCAGCAACCCCCTTAACCAAGCCAAATGAATCTTCAATTATGAATTCACCCTCCATAACTGGGATCCTCCAAACCTTCCTCCCACCAATAGTATCCTCCCTCTCAAATCCATCACCAAACTTTGCAAGAGACTTACCAATATACATCTTCCTCTTAACCTTTGGAAGACCATTAAATGCAGATGCAGTGGCTGCTGTGAGAACGCATTGACCAATCCTAATTAATGTTACAAGCTTCAATGTTGCTGGATCATTATGATATATATGTATAGCTGCCCCAGGACGCTGATCTGGAGTCAACTTACTTGAAACAAGTTTTTCAATTCCAGCTTCACCTGGACATGCAATAACAGATGTACCAAGACCAGTAGCTGCACGTGCAGCCACAAGAGCCCATTTGGCATTGATAGCCGTTATGAAAACTCTAGTTGCATACATTGGGAATGCTTCAGCAAAAGTGTCTTCAATTAAAACATCATCCAACTTAAAACTCAAAGACCCTCACCACTCTTAATTTAAGTAGGTGATTTGAATTTAAAGTTAATGAATAGTGAGGAAGCTTGTGGAGGTTTAAGGGGTATAGGAGGCCATTCAAATACTGGATTCCAGGCACGAATGTAGTTGATGAAATTGTAAAGGCATATGGGAAACTGTTGAGGGATGGAGATTTAATAGCAATATCTGAAAAGGCCATATGTACAGCTAAGGGGAACATATATGATGAGAGTAGGATAGTATCAGTAGACCCAATAACTAAAATTTCATCATATATTGTAAATAAGGTTTTATGGGGTAAAGTTCTCAGCTCAAAACTACCATCAGAAGCTGTGGAGATGATTAGATGGGTGCCAATAAGATATGTGGCTTCACATAAAAAGTTGGCTTTAAAATATGGTGGATTAATACAATTCCTAAAACCATACTCGGAAGCAGGGATAGATGCCACAAACCTACCATACACATACGTATCACTACCATTAAGGAAAGCAGATAGGGAGGCAAGATACATCAAGTATAAGGTTGAAAGGAAATTGAAGATCAAAGTGAACATTCTAATCGTAGATACAGATAGAACATTCAAAATTAAGGGGGTAGATAACATTGCAATAACAACCAGACCATCAACAATAAAAGGCTTAATAGATATGGGGGGATTGGGATTCATAATTGGTAAGATTTTCAAGAATAAATTCTTCGAAGAATACCCAACGCCAATAGCATATAAAGGTGAATACATGAACTTAACAGACATACTTAGAGCTACGAAATTTGCAGATAAATTGATGGGACATGGATTTGGGAGGGATGTCATGGAGATGTTGAAGAGGGTGGGCAAGGGGAGTTTTGAGGAAATCAAGTGGATTGACATGTATAGAATAAAGCATTACCCAGCAGTGGTCATCAGAAAGTGTCAATAGAATAGATTTTTAAGTCAAAATAAAACTACTATAGCTTGTATAAAGGTGTTAATGAATGTGTGAATCTGATGCTTACATTAAAGTTGATGGTAAGGAGGAATTACTCGCCAAAGAGATAGTTACACTAATGCCAAGGGAGAATGGATACATACTAATAGACTTATCGGGAAATAAGTATGAATTGAATGATGTGGTAATAGACCACATAAACTTCGTAGCACACAAAATATTTTTCAAGAAGATTAAGCATTAGAGGACTATTAAATGAAGATAGCTATAGTTGGAAAGGGTGGAACTGGGAAAACAACCATATCAGCATGCCTAGCCAGACTACTTGGAAGAGATGGATATAGGGTTATAGCTGTAGATGCAGATCCAAGCTTAAACCTATCAATAGCATTGGGCGTACCTCCAGAAGAAGCCGCTAAGAAGCCAATACTATTCAATGAAGAAGAATTCATAAAATCCAGAACTCAGCTACCAAGTGGATTGTATATAATGAACCCAAAAGTTGATGATGTAATAGAAAGATTCGGCATCAAAGCTCCAGACAACGTGATACTAATAAGATTTGGGGAAGTAAAGCAAGCGGGATCTAGATGCCTATGCCCAGAATATGCATTCTTAAGAGCACTATTCTCCCACCTAGTACTCGGCAGGAAAGATACAGTTATATTCGATATGGTTGCAGGACTGGAACATATGAGTAGAGGGGTATTGAGGGGGATAGACTTAATGCTATGCGTAGTGGAACCAAGTGTAAAGTCAATTGACGTGGCTATACAAATGGAGAAGTTTGCAAGAGATCTAAACATAAGAGGGTTCTCAGTGATTGCAAACAAGATTAGAAATAGTAAGGATGTGGAATTGATATTGGAACTAATGAAGA
>NZ_JANGFQ010000052.1:0-9720 GCF_024707025.1 Candidatus Culexarchaeum yellowstonense | reverse complement strand
CCACCAGGATAAGTCTCTATAACCCTAAACCCCATACCAGTCAATTCAGCCCTAAGCTTCATCCCCCTCATAGTCAACTGCCTCATCCACTTAAAGTTTAATGGGAAAAACCTTATACCCATCCTCAAAAGCTCCCTATCACACTCCCTAACACAACCCCTCGAATCCAAAGTCTTCCCCTTAGGCAACGATAATGGAGCATCAATTGCGATCACATGCGGCTTCTCCACCAACGCTAAATTCAAAATCTCCACATCACCATGAACAGTCATAGTCTTGACATGCACCCCCCTCAATATACATATCCCAGTCTCCCTAGACTCCATACTAGCCAAATCCACACCCATACACACAAAACCACTACACACCACAAACACCACAATAAAACATCAAATGATAATCTCACCTTGCAACCGATATATATATATGTTTGAATTTCCCAATATCTTCTGGTCTAATATGTTTATCGCGAAATATAGTTTAAAAACTATTACTATAATACTGCTCTTCATAATTGCATTGCTTGGAGGTGTGTATGTTGTTTCATTGGAGCTTGACAGAATACACTTAACAGTAACAGTACTAAAAGATGGAAACACAATTCCAGGAGCAAACGTATACGTATTCGCTTCAGCTCCAAACGGTACCAGACTCATAGCAACTGCATGCACAAACCAGTATGGAATTGCAGCATTCCAACTATCAATAAAGAACATAATAAAGCCAATAATTGATTGGAATCAGGCTGGAAAAAGGAGCTTCACAATAAATCCAGGACTATACATAACATCCATAGGAGTCTACAATAACACAATATTCTTCGGCTCAGCGTCAACAAAACTACCACTAACACTAACAGGACCAATAACAACAAACATAAACCTAGACCTAAAACACCCAATAAAGAAGGTGGAAACCAAAATAAAGACGGTTTCAACTAACGTTCAGCAACAAGCACCACCATGGGCACAACTAATATATAGTGCACAGAGCACAATGAGGGAAACTGTATTCAAAGTATCCACAGACCAAAACACGAAGGCAAGCTGCGGTTACCTTGTTGAACAATATAGGGAGGTTGCATTTAAATGCACATATTCAGTAACCAAAGTTATAGACGATTCCATTGTTGTGAAATGGACTATAGGTGCAGAGATAAGTTGGGTAACATCACAAATTTACAAAACTCTCGTATTTGATGTGGGTCAAAGTAGCACAGGATATGTATCATTTTTAGCTGCAATTAATTATGAGTGTTGGGAGTATGAGATGCCTGCTGATGGTGGAGAACTCTATAGGGAGCATAGAACATACATAGTTTATTACTGGCCTGACTCATTACAAACCGTTAAAGGTGAAGATGACATTGAAGGCAACCAAATATTTCTAAGATCCGTAACTGGCGCAGGATGGAATACTGCTGCATTCATAGTGTATTTACATTGGTACGTTAGTCAAGAATTCGGTATACCAGTATCCAAATTCATTAAGTTTATTGCCGCCACGTTCTTCAAATTCCCACAAGCTTTAAATGTACCTGTGGATGTAGATCTGATATTCAAGAGTGCTGATGCGATATGTGCAGATGTAAGAGTTTATGGTGTTGAAGGTTGCACAATAAACATATATAAAGTTGAAATATCGAGGACTTTGAACGCCTACTATCAGATCCCTGCTTGGGCAATAATTTTGAGAACGTAATGGGTTTATACTATTAAATTCCCTTTATTTTTTATTTATTGATATATGATGAATATTGTATTTTAAATGTGTGAATTCGCCTTAGTCATTGTGAATTCTCATCGCCGTCATCATTGGCTATGGTAATAATTTCCTGGCTTCTCTAATCTATTTTCAAAGTTAGACTTCTTTAATGATGTTTAGATATTTACGTAATATTTTGTGAGCTTCTCTTCACAATCCTTTATCAATTAATATCACATTAAATGTTTCGATTAGAAAACCTTTATTTAAGTAACTGTTTTCCATTAATTGTGGTTGGTATGGAAATTAAGTCTATTCTTGCTGAAGCGTTGAATTCTTTGAATAGAGCTAGGGGTCTTAATCCTCCGAGGAATGATGTTGAGTTGGCTGCGCTTAGGTGGGAGATTTATGCTTCATTACAGAATATTTTGGATGCTGTGGCTATGGTTATAGCTGATCTTGGATTGAGGAAGCCTAGTTCATATGCTGAGTTGGGGAAGGTTTTATGTGATATGAAGTTAATTGATGAATGTGTATCAGAGGATTTGAGGTTGATAGCTGTCACAAGGAACGTTATTGCACATGCATATCGCAGGCTTTCCACAATGGATTTAGATAGGATTGTAATGGAAATTCTCCCAAAAACTGAGGGAGTTGTTAGGAAGCTGGAAGGGATTTTAGAGAGTAGGGGTATAGATCCAGTGGATGAATCTAACGTTAAACATGTAGCCAATTTATTGGAGGGGGTTTTTAGGAAGCATAATGTTGTTTTAGCATACTTGTTTGGTAGTCGTGCGAGGGGTTTCGGTAGACCTGATAGTGATTATGATATAGCTGTGGTAATGGATAGGGCTGATGTGACTGTAATGGATGAAATTAAACTTGCATTGGATATTGCGGATGCTTTGAAGGTTCCAGCTGACAAAGTGGATGTTGTTGTATTAAATATTGCTGATACGATGTTGAAAGCTAGAGTCTTGAGGGAGGGTGCAGTGATTTATGCGGAGAATGAGGATGTTAGGAAGGTTTGGGAGAGGAAAATGTACCTTGAAGTATTAGACTCAATGGACCTCCACGCAATTTATACTGCAAGAACTTTTGGTAGACTGAAAATTTCCACACAACCGAATCTTAAATAAAATATTGCATTATTGATGATGGTTGTAGAGGAATGTTAAATCTTTAATTCCCTCTTAATCTTCTCCACGTAGTATTCTGCAAGTTTCTCCATCATCTTCCTGCCAGCATCTGCACTTGCCTTTCTCGGGTCTCCTAGAACTCCAGTGTTGCTTATCGCTTTGACGCCGTAGGAGTATAATTGTGATATCGTATATTCTCCAGTGAATCCTTCGACAGCTCTATCCATTTTCACGAGACCCCCATTTATGTGTAGCATTGCTGATGTTTCTGCAGCTCCGGCATGAACTCCAGCTTCCTTAAATGTCACTCCATACTCTGCCATAACATCATTCATAACCTTAATTAGCTCTTCAAGTTTTAGTGGTGAAATTATCTTTACATCTTTATGTTCCATGGCAAGCTCCATTATCAAGGTTTCTATTGGCGCAAAGTTTCCACCATGTGTGGGGAGCAGAATTATATTCTTAAATCCATGCCTAATTAGACATTTACACACATCCCTAACCACTTGCATTAATGTCTCTGGTTTTAAAGTTAATGTTCCTGGGAATCCCATATGATGCTGTGAGCATCCAGGGGTTATTGGAGGGGTTACAAGGGTTTTACCAAGCTTCTCAGCAATCATAACACTCAAAGCTTCACCAATAAATGTATCCGTTCCAAGTGGTAGGTGTGGTCCATGCTGCTCTATTGATCCCACAGGAACTATTACTGTATCAAAACCATTATCTAAAGCCTCCTTAACTTCAACCCAACTCATTTCATCCATCTTAACCTTAACCATAAATATCACAACCAAACATAACTCTTACATTAACACTACTTAAATAATTATGCCTCAAATTCTGTAGCGCGATATATATATGTTTGAATTTTAAAATTTATTTTGATCTCGAATGTCCATCATTAAATCACGTTTAAAACTTACAATGATATTGCTACTATTTGTTTTTGCATTGTTTGGAGGTGTGTATGTTGTTTCATTGGAGCTTGATAGAATACACTTAACAGTAACAGTATTAAAGGATGGAAACGCAATTCCAGGAGCAAACGTATATGTATATGCAGTTTTTTCAAATGGCACTAAGTTGGTGGCGACGACATGTACAAATGTATATGGAATTGCAGTCTTCCATCTATCTGTAAAAGACGTAATAAAGCCGATAATTGATTGGAATCAGGCTGAGAAGAGGAGCTTCACAATAAATCCAGGACTATACATAACATCGATGGGTGTATATAATAATACAGTGTATTTCGGCTCAGCGTCAACAAAACTACCATTAACGACATCAGGGCCAATAATCACCCGTGTAAATCTAGAATTAAGACACCCAATAACAAAGGTGGAGGGTTATGCTAAAATGGCATCAACCAATATTCAACAAGTATCACCATGGGCGAAATTAATATATAGTGCGCAGAAGACAATGAGGGAAACATTCTTCAAAGTATCTACGGACCAAAACACGAAGGCAAGCTGCGGTTATCTTGTTGAACAATATAGAGAGGTTGCATTTAAATGCACATATTCAGTAACCAAAGTTATAGACAACTCTATTACTGTAACATGGAGTATAGGTGCAGAGATAAGTTGGGTAACATCACAAATTGAAAAGGCACTTGGATTAGATGTAAGTCAGAATAGCGTCGGATACATCTCGTGTTTAGCTGCAATTAATTATGAGTGTTGGGAGTATGAAATGCCTGCTGATGGAGAGGTGTATCGAGAACATAGAGTATATATAGCTTACTATTGGCCTGACACTCTAGACAAAGTTATAGGTGAAGATGACATTGAAGGAAACCAAGTACTTCTAAAAACCGCTACCGGCAAAGGATTGAATAGTATTGCAACTATACTGTATTTAGATTGGCAAGAGTTAGCTATACCAATATCAAAATTCATTAAGTATATTTCCATCAAATATCTAGATTTTCCACAAGTTTTAAACGTACCTCTGGATGTAAATTTAGTTTTTAAGAGTGCTCATGCAATATGTGCACATGTAGAAGTTTATGGCGTTGAAGGTTGCACAATAAACATATATAAAGTTGAAGTATCGAGGACTTTAAACGCTTGCTATCAGATTCCTGCTTGGGCAATAATTTTAAGAACATAAATTATTTTTGCTTGTTTGCTGTTTTCAATTGAATTCCTCTCCTCCTCTTTATTATGTATGCTATTATTCCAATTATCATTCCAGCGATCACGATGTTTTCCATGGTGTCTATTGTTTTTGCTATTGTCCATATTATTTCTCTTGAAGCCCACCCTATTATTCCAATGATTATGTATCTTGGTATTGTTCCAATTATTGTTAGTGTTATGAACTTCTTTATGTCGTATCTTATTGCTCCTAGGGCTATTGATATTGGTGATATTGGTATTATTGGTATAATTCTTAATGCTATGATGGTTATATCTTCAAATTTCCCACCCTCTATTTTGAGTTTATATTTCTCCACCTCATCCCATGATGTTCCAATATATCTTCCATATTTATCTATGATTCTTTTACCGCTGATGTATCCTATTGCGTAGTATGGTGTGTTGATTAGTGTTGATGCTATGGCTCCAATTAACCCTATGTTTATTGCTATTGATAGTATTGCTTGTGTTGGGTTTAATTCTTTAGGTATTATTGTGGCTCCAGCCATTAGTGGTATTAATGCTGATGGTATTATGGTTATAATGTTTTCTATCACTACCCCTATGAATACTCCATATGGTCCTAGAACTTCTAGTCCGTTTAAGATGTCTTCCACTATTCCCATTTAATCTCCTCCTCTAATTATCCTTAGTATCCTATTGTTTTTTAGTGATTTTATGATTTCATATGGTTCAATTTCATTTACTTCTATTATTGTGTATGCTATTCCGAGGTCTTCTTTGTTGTGGGCGTCGCTGTTGGCCATTCCAGGTTTCCCTAGGATTTTTGCTGTGTTTAATGCCATTTCATTCCACTCCCTACCTGTTTTACCATTCCAAACTTCTATGACATCTACCCCTCTTGCTTCTCCATTTATTAGATTGTCTCCTAATCCTCTCCTATCTTGTGCGTATGGGTGTGGTGCTATTGTTAATCCATGATAGTCTTTGGCTGTGTCGATTATTTCACCTATACTTTTTGGCATCTTTCTTGGTGGCGGTGTTGTGGTTATTAGTATTACTTCTCCAATGGCTGTCTCTATTTCAGCTCCAAATAATACCTTCAAATTTAACCCCTTTTCAACACTAATCTTGTTGGCTATTATGGATCCTTTGAATTCATCGTGGTCTGTTATGGCTATTGCTTTGAAGCCTTTGTACTCGTAG
Organism: Candidatus Culexarchaeum yellowstonense; assembly: GCF_024707025.1. Classification (NCBI taxonomy): domain Archaea; kingdom Thermoproteati; phylum Candidatus Culexarchaeota; class Candidatus Culexarchaeia; order Candidatus Culexarchaeles; family Candidatus Culexarchaeaceae; genus Candidatus Culexarchaeum; species Candidatus Culexarchaeum yellowstonense. The sequence continues at coordinate 3,557 of NZ_JANGFQ010000052.1, read as the reverse complement.
TATTCCAATATATCTTCTATTGTTAATTTGCTGTCTATTGAGTTGTTTGAGTGTATGTGTAAATCCACCTTTGCCTTATACAATCATTTCACCTTAACTTTTCCATGACTGCTTTAACCTTCCTCTCCATGGATTCCTCCTTATCTCTCCTATCATCCAACTTTATGTTTGTTATCACTCTCATGGCTCCAGCTTTAATTACAGCTTCATGGGCTTCCATAATTATTTCAAATGCTTCCTTAAGATCCTTTGCTTCAAATATTGTTCCCATGGCTGTCAATTGATATTTAACTTTCCTCTTATCCAACACCTTTATTGCCTCTGCAACATACCCACTTAACCCTGTTCCAACGCCTATGGGTATTATGCTGAATTCAACTATTATCATTTATGCTTCACCCCCAAAACAGTATATCCACTATTAATAGCATTTCAACATTACTCCTCCTCTGTTTTTAGGTAGTTTTTCATGGTTTTAATGTATACTTTGCATGTTTTCTCTATTGATTTTAATTCTAGGTATTCGTTGGCCATATGGGCATTCCCCCCTCTTAAACCATAAACTATTAGTGGCTTCGCACCCTTCATTGCAATTATATTTCCATCAGTTATGGTGGCTTTGAATCCAATTTTGGGTTTAAATCCATATTCCTCTTCAAATGCCTTTTTAAATGCTTTTACTATCATGCTATTTTCATTTGTAATGTATCCATAGTATCTTGGCTCTTTAATCTTCACGGATATGCCACCCTTCAAGCCAATCTTCTTTGCTAATTCGTTGATCCAATTTATGAAGTATTCATCTGTTTGTTCTGGTTTTGTTAGAATGTTTACTTCGAATATGCACTTTTCCGGTAATGTTACGTTGTAGATTTTGTATCCCCCCTCAATTTTTAAGGTTGTTGGTTGAATTCTTCCAAACCTTTCATCTTCAAATGTCCCCTCCTCAACTATTTTTAATATTAGTTTTGATGCTTCTTCTATGGCGTTCACTCCAATCCATGGTCTAAATGCATGTGCAGCCTTCCCAATACATTCTATGCTTAACAGTATCTTGCCAGTCTCCCCAATGACTACGCTACTATCAATTCCATCATATGGTTCCCCTATTATTGCTGCATCATAATCCAATTCTGAAACTAACTTTTTAGCCCCCTTCGAATACCCCTCCTCATCTACAACTGCAGAATATATTATTTCACCATTCACCCCTCCCTCATTCTCTTCAATGAATTTCTTTAGGCTGTATAGGAGGGTTATGAGTCCAGACTTCATATCTATTGCCCCTAAACCGTAGAGTCTATCATCATCAATGAATGGTTTGAATGGATCTACATTCCAATCCATTGATGGTGGAACTGTATCCATGTGTCCATTTAATAGAAGCCTCCTCCCCACATCCCCCAACCTTACTCTACATATCACATTGTACCTATTCTCCTCAACCTTCTGGAGTTCTGGTTTGAAACCCCAATCCCTCATTAATTCAGTTAGATATTTGGCTCCTTCAAATTCTTCTCCAACAATACTCCTAACACTTATAAACTCCATGATCCTCCTCTTAATTTCATCCAAATCTTCCTTACAGATTTCCATGTAAATTTGCTATGTTTAAACGTAACTTAAATGTATCCATCATGGAAAAATTGGGGTAATTTTATGTTTAGCTACTCCTTCGGCGTCTCCACCTTTCTCTTCAATACTTCCTTTGCCAATGTTTCTCCAAGCTTCCTTAATGGCGTTAAATCCTTCTCTGATGGAGGGCCGTGATCTCTAAGTCCCCACGCAACCCCCTCAGCAACCTTCTCCATTTTAAATGCATTTAAAACGGTTTCAATGCTTTGTAATGCTGTAGTTCTAGATCCTCCTCCACATGTGAATGCAACGTATGGTTTTCCAGCAAGCTTATCTCTAACACTCCACGCTTTATCGAAGAAGTCTTTCATTATCCCAGCCATGTATCCAAAGTAGTTTGGGGATCCCACAGCCACTCCATCACATGATATCATATCTTCAACTGTTGCATAATCAACCCTTTTCAATTCCACATTTACACCCTCCACACTTCTAGCTCCTTCAGCCACTGCTTTTGCTAAGGTTTCAGTGTTCCCGCTCCTTGAATAGTAGAGTACTAGGATTTTAACCATAAATTCACAATTAATACTATTGACTGTGGATTATTAAAGCGTACCCCCACTTCCATGCGGGTCTATGGATTAGCAACCTTTTTATTTTAACATAAATTTGTTCTATTCGAAGTTTATGTATATTGATTTAGCTCCCCTCATCGCATCTTTCACTGTTATCCTATTAGCTGAGTTGGGTGATAAGACGCATATTTGTACAATGATTCTTGCTTCAAAATCTTCTTTCATCTCGGTCTTCTCTGGGGCTATGCTTGCATTCTTCATTGTTGATGGTTTAAGTGCATTTCTAGGTGGGAGCATTTTAAGCATTCTTCCAAAACCTGTAATTGGAATAGTTGCTGGCTTAACCTTCATAATTTTCGGTTTACTCTCGCTTCGAAGTTCAAATGATTCTTCATGTGAATTTAATGATGTTAAAGCATCATTCCTAAAAACTTTCACACTAATTTCACTTATGGAGTTGGGTGATAAAACGCAATTGTCCTCAATACTCTTAGCAGCATCCTTCAATAATCCAACACTAGTCCTTATTGGTGTTATGCTTGCATTCTCCATTATAACAGGTTTAAGTGTAATTGTTGGATCCAAAATTTTAAGATTTATACCTATGAGGTACTTGAGGATATTATCCTCCATAATATTCATCATTTTAGGTTTAGTAATGATTTCTCAAACTCTCCCCCTATAGTTTAGGAGAGTGATGTTAAAGCATTTTCACAACTTTCCTAAATATGCTTATTAATTCAGCGATGATGACTCCAATGAATGGGAATATTAAGCCAAGGAGTGTTAATGTTCGTAGGTTTATCTGCATGACGGACCAGTGACCTTGGATTACTGGACTTTTAATTGTTATCATTAAGTCTGCTTTCATGAGAAGCATTATTGCTAGGAGAGCTATGAGAAGGGCGAATGTCATCGTAGGCGGCTTCATTAAGTCATATATATCATGGGAGTTTGTGCGCTTAACAGTTAATAGCCATATAACTGCTCCAGGAACTATTAAGGCATATGCCATGGTTAAAAATCCAATTATTGGGAATGTGGAGGAATCCAACTCTAAATTCAACTTCAACAATGCCGCAATCGCAAAGGTTCAGAAGGTAGGGTTAGCTAGCGTTAAAGCCATGCCTATGAAACCGATTACCGTTGCATCCGCCATGGATAAAGTTGTTGATTGAGGTTTCCTTTCTGGAAACTTTTGAAGGAGCTGAGCTATCATCAGCCCCTTTTCCGTTAAAGTATAACGTCCATTTTGGTCTTTCCCGATTAGATCGCCTAAGATTTTCAGGTGGTAATTAAGCTTTCCAGTGCTGGAAACTTCTATTAGGTTCATGAGATCAACGTAGGATAAATTCCCCCTTTCAAAGAGTGTGAGGATTATTTTGCGCCTAATTGGGTGTTTTAACA